>JBDHWA010000199.1:0-4807 GCA_039809945.1 Dehalococcoidia bacterium
CCCGGCGGGAAGCGCATCGAGCCGTCCGGCATGAGGCCGGTGAGCACTTCGCCAGTGCCGCCGCCGAGGGCTGCGCCGCCGCCAGCAACGGCCGCCTCGCCCGGCTTCATGTTCCGGTAGAGGGTAATCCGGTCCTGGATCTCCTGCGGGACAGGTTCGCCGCGGTCGGTATATTCCTTCGCCTCGCGCTCGGCGCGCATGCGCTTCGCCCGGATTTTCGATTCGGAGAGGATTTCAACCTCGCCGCCCGCTGCCGCAGCGGGGCCGGCCTTGGCGGCGGCTGCCACCTTCGGCTTCTCCGGTTCGCGCTCCTGGATGGCCCGCGGGCCGCCTTCGGCCAGGCGCTTCGCGAGGGCCTCACGGTCCGCCGGCCAGGCGCCAACAAACGTCGGCGGAGGCGCCTCGGCGCCCTTCTCCCGGGCCTCCATCGCCTCGATGTTGTCGAGCGGCCGGAACGGCGTCTGCAGGCGGCCGGACTTCGAAGCCTCGAGCAGGTCCTCGATGTCCATGTGCAGGTCACGCCGGTCGAACACCGAGTGCTCGTGGCCGGGCCAGGTGTTGTCCATCACGATGGCTTCGAACGGGCAGACTTCGACGCAGATGTTGCAGCGCATGCAACGGCCGTAGTCGATCCAGAACTTGCCGACGATCTTGCGGCGGTTGCTGGTGCCTTCGGCGTACTTCGGGTTGTCCCCCATCGTCGCCGTCATGCAGTCCACAGGGCAGTTGCGCACGCAGACGTTGCAGCCGGTGCAGAACGGTTCGTCGTGGTTGAAGTCCCAGGTCAGTACGGGGAAGCTTCGCTGGCGCTTGGGCAGCGCGTGCTTGGTTTCCGGGTACTCCACGGTCACCGTCCTGCGGGTGAAGGTGGAGAAGGTGACGCCGAGCCCTTTGAGGATGCCTTTCATTGCGCAGGCGCTCCCAGCGTTTTGTACGTGCCAACAAGGTCACGCGATGGCCGCCGCATTGCCCGCCGGATGATGATGGCGACGAGCGCCGCCGCGCCGAGGGCGCTGGTCAGTGCGAGCAGCTCCTGCGGCCAGTCGTAGACGAGGATGAAGCCGTTCATCAGCATCTGGACGAGCGACATCGGCAGGAGCACCTTCCAGCAGAACGACATCAGCTGGTCGATGCGGAGACGCGGGACCGTGGTGCGGACCCAGAAGATGAGCATGATGAAGAAGAAGCTCTTCACGAGCGTTGTCCCCAGCTGGATGCTCCAGTGGGCATCGACCCCGAAAGGCCAGGCCCAGCCGCCGAGGAACACGACCGACCCGAAGACGCTCCAGCCCCACATCGAGGCGTACTCGGTCAGCTGGAACATGGACCAGCGGATGCCCGAGTACTCGACGAAGTAGCCGCCGACGATTTCCGATTCGGCGACCGGGATGTCGAACGGCGCGCGGTGCAATTCGGAGAGCATCGCCGTGAAGAAGATGAGGAAGGCGAGCGGCTGGAGGACGATGTAGGGCCGGGTCTCCTGGAAGGCCGTGATGGCGTTCAGGTTCAGCGTGCCCGTGCCGTTCATGTCCTTTTCGGCGCCCGTGATCATCGCCACGCAGAGCAGGCTGATGACGAGCGGGATTTCGTAGCTGACCATCTGCGCGGCCGCGCGAACGCCGCCGAGGAGGGCGTACTTGTTCCCGGAGCCGAGGCCGGCCATGAGGATGCCGACGATGTTCAGGCCGAGGATGGCGAACACGAAGAACATCCCAAGCGCGAGGTCGCGCACGCCCCAGTCCTCTGCGAAGGGCAGGGCCATCAGCATCATCAGCACCGGGATGAACGTGGCGTAGGGCGCGAATTCGAACACCCAGCGGTCGGCGTTCTTCGGCCGGATATCTTCCTTGGTCACCAGCTTGAGCGCGTCGGCGATGCCCTGGATGAGGCCCGCCGGACCGGTCTCGGTCGGCCCCAGGCGCTGCTGGAAACGAGCGACCACCTTGCGTTCGCCGTAAGTCAGGTAGATGACGACGAGCGTCATCGCAAGGATCACGATGACCACGCGGATGATTGCATCGATCCAGTTCGGCAGGCCGAACAGGGCGTCGGCAAAGAGCATCATTTGTCCACCTCACCCAGCACGATATCGAGCGAGCCGAGGATGATGATGGCGTCCGCCACATAGTGACCGACCACCATCTCCTTGAGTGCGGAGAGATTGCAGAAGCTGGGCGAGCGGAGCTTCATGCGGTACGGCTTGTTGCCGCCGCGGGCCATGCCGTACACGCCGTATTCGCCCTTCGTGCCCTCGGTGCGCACGTAGCACTCGCCTTCGTCAATGCGGAGGGTTTTCGGCAGATCCGGGTTCAGGACGAGTCCGCCGGGCATCAGGTCCAGGCACTGCTTCACGATCTGGATCGACTGGTAAGCCTCGGCCATGCGCACCATGAAGCGGTCGAACACGTCGCCGTGCTTGCCGACCGGGATGTTGAACTTCAGGTTCGGGTAGATGCTGTAGGGCTCGGCCTTGCGGATGTCGTGGGCGAGGCCCGTGGCGCGGATCATCGGCCCACTGAGGCCGAGGTTGATAGCGCGCTCCTTCGAAATCGGCGAGAGGTTGCGGCAGCGCTCGACGAAGATTTCGTTCCCCGTCAGCAGGCCGTCGAAGTCCTCGAGGCCCTGTTCGAGCGAACCGAGGAGCTGGCGCACCACCGGCTCGTACCCTTCCGGCAGGTCCATCTGGAGGCCGCCGGGCCGGAAGTAGGTGGGGAACATGCGGTCCCCGGCCACCGTTTCGAAGAAGTCGTAGATGCGCTCGCGTTCGCGCCAGGCGTAGATGAACGATGTACCGAACGAGCCAATGTCGGCCCCGAAGGCGCCGAAGAACATGAAGTGCGAGAGCAGGCGCGAAAGCTCGGCCATCATCACGCGGATGTACTCGGCGCGCTCCGGCACTTCGATGTTGCCGAGCTTTTCGACCGCCATGCAGTAGGCGAATTCGCAGGCCATGCCGGCCAGGTAGTCGGTGCGGTCCCACCAGCCCATGGACTGGCGGTAATCGTGGTTCTCGGTCAGCTTTTCGAGGCCGCGGTGGAGGTAGCCGATGTACGGTTCGCAATCGACCACGAGTTCCCCGTCGACCGTGAGCACCATGCGGAACACGCCGTGCGTGGCCGGGTGCTGCGGCCCGACGTTGATGGTCATGTCGACGGTGTTGAAGGAGTCGACGGTGGCGAGGCGTTCTTCAGGCCAGACAGTCATTAGAACTTGAACCCCGCGCTGGTGTCTTCGATGCCCTGTTCGAGCTCCATCTTCTGCAATGGGTGCGCCTTGAGCAGCGGGTGAATGCGGACATCCTCATCGAGGAGGAGGTTCTTCAGGTTCGGGTGGCCATCGAAGACGAGGCCGAGCATCTCGGCCGCTTCGCGCTCATGCCAGTCGGCCGCAGCGTAGATCCCGGTCAACGTTGGGATGTGCGGGTTGTCAGGCGGCGTCTGGACATCGACCTGGATGGCGTGGCCGTGCTTGAACGAATAGAAGTGGTAGACGCAGCGCAGGCCCTCTTCGCCCATGTCGATGCCGGTCACGTTGCGCAGGTAATCGAAGGCCAGTTCACGGCGGTCGTGCATACCGGTCACGAGTTCGAGGAAGTGGGCGGCATCGATGTGAATGACGGCGTCCGTCGAATGCTTGCTCGCCGTGAACGGGATCTTGCCGAGGTGCTTGTGCACGAGCGCGGCAACGCCGGGATAGTCAGTCGTTGGGCTCGTCATCCGACCATCCGTTTCTCTTCCATGATCTTCTCCTGCAGGCGCAGGAACCCTTCGAGCAGCGACTCCGGCCGCGGCGGGCAGCCGGGCACATAGATGTCGACCGGGATGATCTTGTCGACGCCCTGGAGCACGCGGTCGTACTCGGTGTAGGGGCCGCCGTTGGTGGCGCAGGCGCCCATGGAGATGACGTACTTCGGGTTCGGCATCTGCTCGTAAAGGAGCTTGATCGCCGGGGCCATCTTCTTCGTCACCGTGCCCGAAACGATCATCACATCGCTCTGGCGGGGACTCGGCCACGGCACGATGCCGAAGCGGTCGAGGTCGTGGTTGGCCATGAAGGTGCCGATCATCTCGATGGCGCAGCAGGCCAGGCCGAAGGTCATCGGCCAGAGCGAACTCTTGCGGCTCATGGCGATGACGGTATCGGCGCCCACCTGGATAACCCCGGGAAGGGCGATGCGGTAGGCCGCGCGTGTCTCCGGCAGTTCGACCGGCTTCAGGCGTTCGGCTTCGGCGCCGTAGTCAGGGACGTAGGAACTGCTCATTTCCACTCCAGTACGCCGCGCTTCCACGCGTAGCCGAGGCCAAGCGCGAGCACGCCGACGAACACCAGCATCTCGTAGAAGACGAACTTCGGGAACCCGAGGAAGGTGACCGCCCAGGGGAAGATGAAGACCGTCTCGACATCGAAGATGAGGAAGAGGATGGCGAACAGGTAGTAGCGGACATGGACCTGGGCCCAGTTGCGGCCAATCGGCAGCATGCCGCACTCGTAGCTCACGCCCTTGGCCCGCTCCTTCGCATACGGGGCGAGCAGCTTCGCGGCGAACAGCGCCGTGAAGACGAGGATGAACCCGGCGATTGCCGAGATCATGATGGCTGACCAGAGGTCGTAGAAACTCATCGGCCGAACCTCGAAGCGCCAGTCATGAAAAAGCAGAGCCGCGGTTCGCGTGATTGCGAGCGAGCTCTGCAGTTCATGAGTGAGCGAACTCCCCGGGTGGTAGCGGTCTGGCCCGAAAGGAACCTTTCCGCGGAGTTGTGACGAACGACACAAACTCTAGCGGTGGGATAAGGGTTGGGCAAGCGAA
>JBDHWA010000200.1:0-4792 GCA_039809945.1 Dehalococcoidia bacterium
GCTGAGGCCTTGTCCGAGGCGGTGAGGACGGCGATGCGTGCCATCTCTGCATCCTAGCATCGCCGCGCCCCTCTGGTGGGGCCGCCGCCCTATTACCCGTTGACGAGGAAATGTTCCGAGGGCGTATTGACACCCTCTACCCATGCCCATACTATCCGGGGGGCAAGCGGGGGAGAAATGGGGTAAGATCCCATCTCTACCCTAGAATTGGGGCCGCCAGCCCTAAGTGAAAGGCCTTTCCGGGATGTTCACCGGCAAGTTCGACTACCAGATGGACGATCGGAAACGGGTGCCCATCCCGCCGATGTTCCGTAAGCAGTTCGAATCTGCCGTGTACCAGGCAAAGGGGACCGCCCCTTGCATCGTGCTCTACACCGAAGAGGCCCTCATGAAGACCGCCGAGATCATCGAGGCGATCCCGGCCGAAACCGCGGCAGGCGATAACGCCCGGCGCGATTTCTACAGCAACGTCCACCCTGCTCTGAAAGACGGGCAGGGAAGGGTCACCCTTCGGGATGACCTCATCGATTACGCCGGCCTGGGGCGCGACGTCCTCGTGGTTGGCGTTGGCACCAAACTCGAAATCTGGGATCGCGTGGCCTTCCTTACGCGCGAACCCGAACAGCGGGAAGATCGCATCGAAGCGACCGCTGAACTCGCAAAACACCGGCAGAAAGGCGAGGCGTAACGTGGTTGTCATGACGATGCCTCGGCCTGTCCATCTGCCCGTTCTGCTCGCCGAGACGATTCACTGGCTGAACGTCCGGGAGGGCGGCTCATACATCGATTGCACCACCGGCCTCGGCGGGCACAGCAGTGCCATTGCCGAGCGGATGGGCGATACCGGCAGGCTCCTCTGCCTGGACCAGGACCGCGAGGCGCTGGAGTTCGCGCGTGCGAAGTTGGCTCCGTTTGGGAGGCGGGTCAGTTTCGTCCACGCGAACTTCCGCGAGGTCGCTGCCGTGGCCGCGCAGGAGGGGTTCCACGATGTTGACGGGGTCCTTATGGACCTGGGCATCTCGTCGTTCCAGATCGGAGAGGCGCGCCGCGGCTTCGCGTTCGGCCTCGAAGGCCCCCTGGATATGCGGATGGACCCGGACGGCAACGGCCTTACCGCCGCCGAAATCGTCAACACCTGGGACGAAACGTCGCTTGCGAACCTCTTCTTCGAACTCGGAGAAGAACGCCGCTCCCGCCGCATCGCGAAAGCGATCGTGGCCAACCGGCCGGTCCGCACGACGTGGGAATTAGCCAGAATCGCCGAGCAGGCTGTGGGGAGTTCCGGGAGACGAACCCATACTCACCCCGCCACCCAAGTTTTCCTGGCGCTCCGGCTCCGTGTGAATGGGGAACTCGACACCCTCATCACGGCTCTGCCGCTCGCCTGCAGCCTGCTCGGCTCTGGAAGTACTGGCGCCGGCCGCCTGGCCGTCATCAGCTTCCATTCCCTGGAAGACCGCATTGTAAAGCAGTTCTTCCGTCGCGAATCTACCGATTGCCTTTGTCCGCCCGAGTTGCCGGAGTGCCGCTGCGGCCACCGGGCCACCCTCAGGGAATTGACCCGAAAGGCCATCCTTCCTTCTGAAGCAGAAGTAGCGGCGAACCCGCGGTCGCGCAGCGCAGTGCTGCGTGTCGCAGAACGGGCAGCCTGACCATGGCCGCGATTAATCACCCCTTCGGGCAGCGGCGGCATGGGATCCCGATTCCCGCTTCCGGCGGCGGCCGCCTGGGGTTCAGCATGGCGGGCGCGATCCTGCTCGCTGCTCTCGGCGCCCTGGCCCCGGTGGTCTCCAACAGCCTCGCAACCAGCCGGGGGTTCGACCTCCAGGCGTCGGAAGCGCAGGAGGCCCAGCTCAACGGGCAGATCAGCGTCCTGGAAAGTGAGGTCGCCTCGCTCACTTCCCTCCAGCGTATCGAGCGGCGGGCCCGCGAAATTGGCCTCCAGCCAGTGAGCGACCCGATCTACGTCACTGTGTCCGAACCCGGCCCCGCGCCGGCGAAGCTTCCCGCGGAGTATCTCCCCAGGGCAACGGCCCCCCAGCCCGCGCCCGCTCCATGGTGGAAGCCGTTCGTAGACTGGTTGCCCTGAGGGTAGCCGGGTAGTTCGCCCTTCTCTGGGAGGGCAGGAGGCGCGTTCGCATGGCGCACTACAAGGCGCAGGGCACCCGTCGTGTCTGGTTGCCGGCCGCTGTCTTCGGCCTGTTTGCGCTTGCCATTTGCGGACGCCTGGTCCAGCTCCAGGTTCTCGAACACGACAACTACGCGAAGCAGGCCGAGCAGGAACTCCTCGGCGACGACACCATTTACGCGCGCCGCGGCTCCATCCTCGACCGCAACGGCGGCGTCCTCGCCACTTCCGTCGATACCTGGGATGTCTACGTGAACCCGCGCGCCTGGAAGGACGACGCTGTCGCCCTCAAGGCCTCGCAGGACCTCTCCGTGCTGTTGAAGGCGGACCCGCTGGAACTCCGGGCAACCGTCCGCGACGCCGGCCAGGCCGACGCCCGCGTGATGCACGACCTGCCCTACGACCAGGGTCTCGAACTCATCAAGAAGGGCATCCCGGGTGTCGTCATGCTCCCGAACACCTCGCGAGTGAACCCTGAGGGCGATGTCGGCGCCTCGATTATCGGGTTCACCGGGACCGACAACACAGGCCGCGCCGGCATCGAAGCCGCGTACAACGAAGCGCTCCAGGGGAGCGCCGGGCGCGCCGTGTACGAGCGCGACACAACCGGTGACCCGATCCCATACGGCCAACACAAGACCATCGAACCCAAGCCTGGCGAGGACCTCGTCCTCACCATTGACCGCTACCTCCAGCAACTCGCTGAGCAGCGGCTCGCCGAAGCCATTAAGCAGCATCGCGCGAAGGGCGGCTCGATCATCGTGATGGACCCGGCCAGCGGGGAAATCCTCGCCCTGGCTACGTCGCCATCGCTGAAATTCAGCACGCTCGAGGCGGACCTTTCGAAGAATGACCCGGACGCCCTCGCCATCCTCCGCAACCGTGCCGTAACCGACCTCTATGAACCCGGCAGCGTCATGAAGATCGTCACCGCCGCCGCCGCCATCGATGCAGGCGTCGTCGGGCCCGATACCACCTACGTGGATACGGGCGAGGTCTACATCGAGAACGTTCGCCTGACGAACTGGGATTACGCGACCTACGGCCTCCAGAGCATGACTGGCGTCCTCGAAAACTCGATCAATACCGGCGCCGTGTTTATGCAGCAGAAGCTCGGTACGAAGGCGTTCCAGTCCTACCTCGACCGCTTCGGCTTTGGGAAACCCACCGGGGTCGACCTCCAGGGTGAGGCGGTCGGTATCTTCCGCCGTCCCGAAGACGATGGTTACTCGCCGGTCGACGTGGCTACCCAGTCTTTCGGCCAGTCGATCAGCGTCACCCCGATCCAGATGATGCAGGCGATTGCCGCGGCGATTAACGGCGGGAACCTCATCACGCCGCACCTCGTGAAGGCCCACATCAAGGCCGATGGCACGCGCACCGACGTTGCACCCCAGGTGGTCAGCCGCGCGATCTCGCCGCAGACCAGCGACACCATTCGCATGATGCTTGGCAAGGTGGTCGAGCAGGACCCGGACGGCTGGGGCCGCAATCCCTCGAAGTACACCGCCGGCGGCAAGTCGGGCACGGCCAACGTCCCGGTCTGGGGCACCTACAACGATGAAACGCAGATCGCGTCGTTCATCGGCTTCGCGCCGCTTGAGAACCCGCGCATCCTCGTCCTCGTGAAGCTCGACCAGAATGCCGACCTCATGACCGGCACGCAGGCTGCCGGGCCGATCTTCGCCCACTTCGCCGACGATGCCCTTCGCTACCTCAGCGTGAAGCCCGAAAAGACCAGCGCGGCAGTGTCGCGATGAGCAACGAACTGACCACCGCCTTCGTCGCCGAGACCATGCGCGCCCGGGGTTACCAGGTTCGTGCCGGCACGCCGCGCCCGGTTCTCGGCGGCGCCGCCGACTCTCGGAAGGTCCAGCCCGGCGACCTGTTCACCGCCTTCCCCGGCGAAAACGAAGACGGCAACCGCTTCGTTGCCGCCGCCCTCGAAGCTGGCGCCGCCGCCGTCATCTGCAGCGAAGCTCCGGCCGGCGATTGGCCCGAAGCGACCATCGTCGTAGCGCCGGATGCGACTCGAGCGGTCGGCGAGTTGGCCCACGCCTGGCGCAGGGAGTGTGCGCCGCAGGTTGTGGGCATCACCGGCACTGTCGGCAAGACCACCGCGAAGGAGTTCACGGCGGCCCTGCTCAGCCAGCGGTTCAAGACGCACCGCAGCGCCGGGAACTTCAACAGCCGCGAAGGTCTCCCGCTCGCCCTGATGAGCCTCCGCCGCGACCACGAGGTCTCGGTTCTCGAAATCGCCATGGACAGCAAGGGCGAAATCGCCGAACTCGCCGCCATCGCCGAGCCTGAGGTCGGCGCGGTTCTGAACATCGGCCTGACCCATGTCTCGAAACTCGGCAGCATCGGGGCCATCGCCGAGGAGAAGCTGAGCCTTGTCCGCGGCCTTCCGCCATCCGGGACGGCGATCCTCAACGTTGATGATCCGCGCGTGGCGGCGGCGGTCCCCGAGCTTCGCTGCCAGGTCATCACCTTCGGCGAAGCTGAATCGGCTGCCCTGCGCCGTGGTCCCATCACCGACCGGGGCCTGGCCGGTGTCTCGTTCGACGTCACCTTCGGCGAAACCACGGAGCGCGTGAACTCCCCGCTGCCCGGGGCACATACGGTCCCGGCCGTCCTTACCGCCATCGCTGCGGGTATCGCCCT
>JBDHWA010000201.1:0-4771 GCA_039809945.1 Dehalococcoidia bacterium
ACGAGACCAACAGGTGACAAGGCCACCGACCCCAGCGCGTCGTAGGCGCTGACGCGCGAGAGCGCCTCGGGTGCGACGTGCTCGTGTAGCGCGGTGTACCAGAACACACTGAACAGTTCCATCCCGAGGCCGTTCACCAGTGCCGCCGCGACGATGACCGGCAGCGGCAGGCTAAGCGCGAGGGCGGCGATGGGCAGCGCGTTGCCAAAGACCGAGAGCGTGCCCATCAGGATCGGCCGGCCCGGCCGCCACCTGAGCGCCACGAACCCGCCGCCCATGAACCCAATCGACTGACCGGCGAGGATCGCCGCCCACGAACCAGCGCCGCCGAAGTCCCGTTCCGCGACCACCGGCCCCAGCACAAGGAACGCGCCGAAGAACCCGATGAGCACGACCGTGAACTGGATGACGATCGTCCACAGCCAGCGGTGGGCGGTGAACTCCGCCCAGCCTTCGCGCAATTCCGCGAACACGCTGGCGCCCTTGCCCGCGGCCGCCCGGATGCCGCACATCTGGCTCAGCAGCGCCGCGGCCACGAAGAATGTCGCGGCATCGAGCGCGATCGTCCAGCCCGGGTTGAAGATGGCGACCGAGAGCCCGGCGACGGCGGCCCCGCCGATCATGGTGAGGTTCGCGCCGAGGCGGAGGAACGCATTCGCCTGCTGGAGGCGGTTCTCGGGCACCGTTAGCGGGACCACCGAGGTGTCTGCCGGGTAGAACACGGCCGAGGCCGCGCCGTTGACCGCTTCGAGCGCCACGAGGTGCCAGACTTCCGCAGCCCCGCTAATGAGCAGGAAGGCGACGGCCGCCTGCGAACCGCCCGCAACGAGGTTGCTGCCCACGAGCACCACGTGCCGCGGCAACCGGTCCGAAATGATGCCGCCCACCAGCAGGAAGATGACATTCGGGGCCATCCGCGCCGCCAGCACGATCCCCAGCGCCGACGCCGAATCGGTGAGGTGGAGCACCGCAAACGCCAGCGCGACGGGCGCCATCGCGTTGCCGAGGAACGAGACGCAGCGCCCGAAGAAGAGGTACGCGAAGTTCCGGCCGGAGAGGAGGCTGAGGGTGTCGCGCACGGGGCGTCTCTCCGGCGGAGTGGGGTGCAGGGATGTTCGCCGCGCCGAACCCGGGACGCAAGCAAACGGCCCGCCGAGGCGGGCCGTGGCGCGTGTGTTGCTGGCAGACTGGTTAGACCGCCAGCGGATCCTGGGCCATGCGGGCAAGGCCCTCGTTGAATTGCGGGAGCCGGTCGATGCCCATCTCGTCCATGAGGGAGATGTAGTCCAGGTTCTGCTTCTGGCGCAGCTGGCGCAGCTTCTCGACGCCAGTGTTGACCTTCTCCAAGCCGTTCGCGAAGAGGACGACCAGCGCTTCGCGTTCGGCGTGGCTGTGCCGGATTTCGTTCGAGAGCGAGGCTTCGCCTCGGCCGAGCCATGCCTGCACGTTCTGCGGCCCGCGCGGGTGGTGCTGCATGTACCAGAGCATGTGCCGTTTGCCGTACTCGAGGTGCCGCCGCGAGTCCTTCGCCATCAGGTCGAACAGGTGCGCGTCGAGGTCGGTGCGCGCGTAGTCGCGGTTCGCTTCGAACAGGCTCACTTCGTACGACTTGTAGACGACGTCGAGGCAGACCAGCATCTCGGTGAGCTTGAGCGCGCCGTACCACGCCCGGTACAGGGTGCCGAGCGGCGCCTGGCCGAGCCCGCCACCGTTCGCCATCGCTCGCTTGCGCAACGCCTCCACCTTGTGCCCGGCGTCGTACACCTGCGTCCCGAGGAAGAGCATCACGTCGTGGAAGCCGTAGCTGATCGGCTCGAACCACTTCGAGATGATCTTCTGTTCGACCAGCCCGTGGGAGCTGTAGGTGGTGCAGAGCTGGCACATCGCCCGCTCCACTTCGTCCGGCAGTTCCTTCAGGCCGTTCGCCCAGTCGAGGTCGGTCGCCGGGATCCAGCGATCCTTGATGGCGTCCTCGTAGAGGACATCGACGCCTTCGGCCCAGACCTCGGCTTTGTCGAAGATGGTGTAGCTGCCGGGAAGGTAGTTGTCTTCGTTCGGGTGCGAACCGCGCGGCGCGTCGTTTTCGTACGGCCACTTGTCCGGGACCTGGCCGTAGGTGCCGATGTTGATGCGGTCCAGCGTCAGGCCGTCGGGGCCCGGCGTCGCTCGCACGCCGCGTTCCGAGCGCGTGCGGATGAAGTTAAAGGTGATCTGGCTCATCCGGTCCGGGTTTTCGTTCACCTTGTCGACGAACGCCGAAACCCGTTCCGCGGGAAGGCGCATGTAGGCGAGGTTCGCGACGGTGCGGTCCTTCAGGACCGAGGCCTCGATCTTTGCGAGCAGGTCATCCGTCCAGCCGAGCATCTCCCCGCGGGACCTGGTGGATTGCTTCAGTTCCATGTGTGGCTCCTCGTGCGAATGCGGCTGCCACCCCGGTGTGGGGCGGCAGCGCTGGCGTTTGCGGCAGGGGCTAGTTGTTCCGGACCGGGTCGAGGTACTCGCGCATGCCGGGGGCCATGCGCTCGCGCCGGTCACCCAGGCCGATGACCTCGAGCCGGTGCATGTACTCGTTGATCTGGCGCTTGCGCATGATCATGAGCTTCGCGAAGCCTTCGTCCATGTGCTCCACGCCGCCGCCCGCGAGGATGGCGAGCGCTTCGCCGGTCGTCGGGTTCGTGGTCAGGCTGGCCTGCTGGCTCTGGCCAAGGGCGCCTTCCTGGACGTCCAGGTAGTGGTGCAGCTCTTCCTTGCGCCACGGCTCGGTGTCCATCACGTACTTGAGGTGAGTGACGCCGAAAGCAAGGTGGCGGCTCTCGTCCTGTGCGGCAAGCCGGAAGATTTTCTTCTCCGCATCGTTCTGAGAGATGAGTTCGCCCATGCGGAAGAGCGTCTGCACGAATCCTTCGCCGACGAGGTGCAGCAGTGCGGTCATCTCCGTGAAGTCATCGACGCTGAGCAGGTTGATGGCGCCGAATCCGGCGTCCACCATGCCGCCGCCGTTCGAGAGAGCGCGCTTGCGGAAGACGTCGAGGTGGCGGCTCTCGTCCATGATCTGGGTGCCGAGGAAGAGCTGGGACTCGAAGTGATCCGGGTGCACCTGCTCCATGAAGCGGCCGGGCAGGTCCCCGGCGATGAATTCGACCTGCGTGAGGAAGGTGCAGAGCGTGCACATCGCCCATTCGATGTCATCCGGCAGTGGCTTGAGCGTGTCCCACGGGATGTCGCGCGCACTCGACCACTGGCGCTGCTGGGCCTCTTCGTAGAGGAGCATGGCGCTTTCAGACCAGACATCGCCCTTCGAGCGGTACTGGCGGGCGTGGCGGGGCGAGCGAATGTCGGCGCGGGCGCCGCGCGGGGCGAAAATGGCGATTCCAGCTTCGGACTTGTCGTCAACGCCGTAGGTCATGGCGTTGATGTCCTCCAGGGTCAGGCCGCGGCGGCCTGCCTGGATGTTCATGCCTTGCTGGGTGTCGAGGTTCAGCCAGTCAAAGTTCAGACCGGGAACGTCGACGAAGGTTGGGGAAGAAGCCACGGCATACTCCTATCGCCCTTGGGGCGGGCGGCGATAGGCGAAGTATATAGGACAAATAAGCCACCGTGCGTGTTCTCGAGAAATCGAACGAGAACGTCACAGGTAACGCCACGCGGGCAGCCGGCTACGGGTGCATTTCGGCAACGCGTGCTGTCTCGTGCCAGCGGACTTCGCTACCCTCGAAGCGTGGTGGAGTACGACGTCCCCGAGCACGTGGCGATTCACCGGCGCGATGGCCGCACCGAAGTGCTTCTCCACCGCTCGATGGCCGTCTTCGGCCCCGAAAAGATCGAAATCAAGAGCGCCCGCGGGACGGTGATCCTCCCGCTCATCGGGCTGCTGCTGGCCTGCGGTATCGGCTGGTACATCGCCCGCGAGGGCTTCACGCTGCCGCTCTGGGCGCTCATCGTCCTTCTTCTTGTCTGCATGGTTCTTGTCCCCTTTTCGGCGATGAGCCTGATCAGTTCGGTCGTCGGCGCTGACGTCGTCGTCGATGCCCGCAAAGGTTCGGCCACCTGGCAGCAGGGCTACCTCGGCATGGGCATTGGCACGAAAGAGCTGGTGCCGTTCACGCGCATCGACCACTTTGAAATCACGGTCGAAGGCGACGAAGCGGACCGCTGGCGCGACCAGGTGGATGACCTCCGCCAGTTCGCGCTCATCCTGGTGAAAGACAACGGGAAGCGGCTCACCCTCGCGCAAGTGCCCGTGCCCGCTTACGGCCAGGCCGATGGCATGGACCGCACCCTCGCCGTGGGACAGGCTGTGGCAAAGCTGGTAGGTTCGAAGGTAACGATCCCCGAAGGCTGGGAGATGGTGGAAATTGATACCGAAACGGGCGAAGAAGTCAGGCAATCGGCCGCGCCCGGGAAAGGCAAGAACCGTGGACGCCGCCGCTGAACTGCTGAAAGAGGCGAAGACCATCGCCGTCGTTGGCCTCGATTCCCGCACCGACCGTGTTGCCTACCGCATCGCGAGCTACCTGAAGGAGCACGGCTACCGCATCATCCCCGTGCACCGCAACCTGTTCCCAGCGGACGAAGTGCTGGGCGAGAAGGCCTACGCCTCGCTCCGGGACGTCCCCGGGAAGATCGATCTCGTCGACGTCTTCGTCCGGCCGGACCAGACGACGCCGATCATCGAGGATGCGATTGCGGTGGGCGCGAAGGGCGTCTGGCTCCAGGTTGGCATCACCAACCCCGAAGCCCTCAAGAAGGCTGCCGAAGCAGGCCTCGTGAC
>JBDHWA010000202.1:0-4769 GCA_039809945.1 Dehalococcoidia bacterium
GTCCGAAGGTCATCGAAGAACCCGAGGTCGATGTAGACCTTCTTGTCGCCCGGGCAGTAGAACGGCCCGACCTCCTTCGATGCCTGCCCACAGGCCGTGCTCACCGAACCGGAGAAGAACGTGGTCTTCGACGGCGTGTAGGTGTCGCCGCGGCGAGCGTACTCATCGGTCCAGAACGCCTGGATGCTGTTGACGTAGGCGACCATGCGGCAGTCGTCGCGCTGTTCGGCGTCGGCGCCAGTCTTGCAGTCGGTCGCGAGGGTGCTATTGGAGGGGATTTCGCCGCCGGTCGTCTGGTTCTGGAGGCCCTCGAGGATCTGGGACAGCCCGGACGAGCTGCCGCCACCCTGGGACCCAAGGAACGCCACGACGAGCGTGATGATGATGCCGACAATGCCTGCGCCGCCGCCGATGGCCATCTTCCCGCCGCCGCGCATCCCGCGCCGGTCGTCAATCTGCGAAGTGTCGAGCTTCGCATCATCATTAATATCAACCATCGTTCACACCTCGCCAGGTCGGCTCCCGGGCGGGTATGCCCGTCCACGATGTTTATCACCCGGAGACGCCCGGCGGCAAACAGCGTTGATGGCTGGGCTGGTAAGCCTGCCTGTAGACTTGCTTTGGGCTCGCGCCCCTCACGCAACTTAGACGGTACGGATGGGCCTGAAGTTAGGGACATTCGGGCGTGGAATGAGAGGGCACTGAACCCGAAGCTTGCGTCGGCGAAGTGGAGATCCCGATGGCTCCTTCTGAGGCCAAAGTTCCGCTCTCCACTCAGGAGCTTCTCGTGGCCACTCTAGCCGTTCCGTCCGGTTCATCCTCCCACCCTATCGACCACGACACGATGCGCACAGCCCGCATCACCGGCCTCCTTTACCTGGGGTTCTTCATCACCGGTGTCCTTGGGTCGATTGTCGTGCGAGGTCAGATGTTCGCCGCTGACGACCCAGAAAAGACCTTGTCCAATCTGACGAATCATGAAGGGTTAGCACGGGTTGGAATTGCACTCGAGTTGGCAATTGTAAGCATTCAAGCACTGACAGCATTGTGGTTCTTCCGTTTGTTCCGTTCTGTGGACAACTTCGCAGCGGTCTCACTTGTCGCATTCGGCATGGTGAATGCGGTGGCGATTCTGGGAAGTGCTGCGATGCTTGCCACCGCCCTTGAGGCGTCCACGGACGCTTTGCTATCCGCCTCCGGCGATTCGGGCGTCACGGTTCAACTGTTGTATGTGGTGAGCGACGGGCTCTGGGGAGTCAGCGCGCTCTTCTTCGGACTCTGGCTGTTCCCTATGGGCTGGCTCGTGCTCCGCTCCAATTGGATGCCCAAGCTCCTTGGTTGGCTTCTTCTGGTGGGAGGAGCCGGCTACACACTCAGCCCCTTTGTGAAGTACCTGTTCTCCGGAGCCGAACCGATCGCCGAAGCTCTGACGCTCCCATCAGTCGCCAGTGAGGTCTGGATCATGGGGTACCTGATAATCATTGGCGTTGATAGGAAGGTTCCTCAGGGCAAGCCCTCAGGAAGCTGACTTCGCCCACGGGGACCAGCACACGTCGCGGTATGACGGCGATCATTTGCCGCCGCTCTCCACCGCGCCAACCCTGCGTTCACTCATACACTGGCTCGCCGCCCTCTGGCGCGCCGGATCGGCCAGGAAGGCTCGCATGCAGGACTATCGCCAACGTTTCAGCTGGGAGACCGTCGGTTGGGGGACGCACTGCGTCGACTGCTACCCGGGCGGTTGCCCGATGCGGGTTTTCGTGAAGGACGGCGTGGTCGTTCGCGAAGAGCCCTCCGGCACGCTCCCCGTGATCAATCCAGAGGTTCCGGACTACAACCCGATGGGCTGCATGCAGGGTTCCTCGTGGAGCCAATCCCTTAACGGGCCGGACCGTGTGTCCTACCCGATGAAGCGAGTCGGCAAGCGCGGTGAAGGAAAGTGGGAACGGATCAACTGGGACCAGGCACTGACCGAAATCGCCGACTCACTGCTCGATGCCATCGAGTCGGAAGGTCCTCGTTCGATCATCCGCGAAGGGACCCCTGAAGCCGTTGTTGGCGGGCCAATCTCCCGTTTCTTCGGCCTCATCGGCGGCCAGACCATGGACCTTAACGCCGTCATCAGCGACTTCAACAGCGGCGTCTATGCAACCTTCGGCAAGAGCCATGTCGAAGGGTCGGCGGACGACTGGTTCTGTTCCGAGCTACTGGTGATCTGGAACAGCAACCCTGTCTACACACGGGTTCCTTTCTATCACTTCTTTAGCGAGGCCCGCTACAACGGCGCCGAAATCATCAACGTCTCACCGGATGTGAACGCCTCGCACACCCACGCGGACTACCAGGTCAACATCAACGGCGCCACGGATGCGGCGTTCGGTCTCTCACTCGTCCAGGTCATGTTCGACGAAGACATCGCCGACTGGGACTTCCTCCGCGAACAAACGGACATGGCGCTGCTCGTCCGAACCGACAATCGCCGCTTCCTGCGCCAGACTGACGTTGAGGGCGCCGGAAGGGAAGACCAACTCTACCAATGGGACATGGACCGGGGACTCGTCGCATCCGACCGTTCGACGCTGAAGCTCGGGTCTGCCCGTGTGGCCCTCGAGGGGAGCTTCGAAGTGCGGCTCTCCAACGGCCGAACGGTGGTTGTTGAGCCGGTCTGCGCCGTGCTGCGCCGGAAGCTCGATGAGCACTACACGCCCGAAAAGCAGCAGGCAGCGACCGGCATCCACCCGGACACCATCCGCTTTGTCGCACGCAAGATTGCGGCGAAACGCACGAACATCTTCCTGGGAATGAACGCCTGCAAGATGTACCACGGTGACCTCATCGAGCGGACAATGTGCCTGGTCCTCGCGGCCAGTGGGAACTGGGGCAAGCGAGGCGCCGGCCTTCGAACGTGGGCGGCCGGCCTCCATGACGGCGCGCAGATCGCGATGAACAAGCGCCGTCCGGGCGCCCAGGCGGCTGAGGCCGTAATGGCCGGCCGCGACGGCGCGCTCGCCGCCCTCAAGCAAGTCGACCCGTCCCTTATTAACGATGAACTGGCCATGTGGGAGCTGACAAAGGGCCGGCGCGGCCTTCTCGGCGCGCTCGATGAACGCACCGGCGATGACGTGCCTGCGGAGGCAGGCACCCCGCCAGTCTTCTGGTGGTACAACCAGATGGACTTCGGCGAGCGCTGGAACAAGCCCGAGTGGAGTGACGGCTCCATGGCGCGAACCTTCGACGAATACATGGCGTCGGCCATCGCGGAGGGCTGGTGGGACGGCCTCGATCATCCCCGCAAAGACGCCTCGCCACAGGTTTTCATCGAATGCGGCGGTAACACGCTCCGTCGAACACGAGGCGGCAAGAAGTCCTGGGCTGGTCTCATCGAGAAGCTGAACACCATCGTCGTCATCGACTTCAAAATGACCGCTACCGTGCAGCAGGCCGACTACTTCCTGCCGGCTGCCCAGCACTACGAGAAAATTTCGTTCTCCATTCCCGGCCCCTTCGTGGCCAACCTCACGCTTTCGGACCGGATCGTTGATCCGGCGGGCGAATCCCGGAACGAGTGGGACATCTTCCGCGCCTTGCTCGAAGCGATCGCTCGACGAGCGGCAGAGCGGGGCCTCACATCCTTCATGCTCCCTGAAGGCGCCGAAGTGCGATATGACCAACTCGTGCCCGGTTACACCGTGGGCGGCTACTACCGCGACGAGGAAGTCGTCGCCGACGAGCAAATCCGCGACTCCGTCCTCGCTGGCACGCTCCCTGACGGGACGAACCTGGCGTCGCTCCGCGAGAGCGGCTACAAACGCTTCACCGACATGGGGATGGCGCCGGCCATGCTGGGGCAGACCACGCGCCTCGACCCGGACGACGTTATTACGCCGTTCCTCAACCACATCGAACGTGGCGACCCCTTCCCGACCTACTGCCGTCGCGCGCAGTTCTACATCGACCACCAATGGTTCCTCGAGGCCGGCGAGGAGTTGCCCACCTACAAGCCCAGCCCGGCCATGGGCGGCGACTACCCCCTCGGGATGACCTCGGGCCACAACCGCTGGTCAGTCCACTCGATGAACCACTTCAACGAGACCGTCCTCGGCACCCATCGCGGATCGCCGAGCTTGATGGTGAACAGTGGCGACGCCGCTGCGCGGGGCGTGAAGGATGACGACCTGGTGCGCGTCTTCAACGATGTCGGCGAGTTTCGCGGCCGCGTCAAAGTCGCCCCACATGTGAAGCCTGGCCAGATCATCTCGTACAACGGCTGGGAACCAATGCAATACACCGGCTGGTCCGGGGCCAACGAAATCGAGCCCGGCATGGTCAAATGGCTCGCGCTCTCCGGCGGGTATGGCCACCTCAAATACAACAGCCTCAACTGGCAACCGGTTCCGGCCGACCGCTGGGTTCGCTGCGACTTCGAACGGGCCGCCGGGTAGCCGAAGCCACCTGCAACGCGAGTGCGGCGGCTACCCGGTGAGTCCCTCGACAACCGTTCGGAGCCCGCTGACCACACGCTCATCCCGCGGCCGCATGTCCGGTTCGAAGCGCTTCCCGAGGAGTGTCTGGATGCCGACGACGTAGCGCGCACCGATGGCGACCCGCTGTTCGTCGGTGTATCCCAGTTCGCCTTCCGAGAACCCGCGCGCGAACTCCTTCGAGTACGACTTCGGGTCCAACTCGTCCAATTCACCGATGTTGAAGCGCGCCACCTGGGCGTCGTAATCCGATGCGAGCCAGAACCGCGACGAGTCCATCGTGAGGAT
>JBDHWA010000203.1:0-4764 GCA_039809945.1 Dehalococcoidia bacterium
GTCGGCGCCCCGGCACACGGTGTTCGCTGGCTGACGAGCGAGGCCGCCCGTGAACGCGCCCACACCGACCGCGCATGGGTCGACGCCATCGCCGTTGGTAGCGGGACCGTCCTCGCCGATGACCCGGCGCTCACCGCGCGCCCGGGGGGCCAGCTTTCGAGCCACCAGCCAGTGCGCGTCATCCTCGACGCCCGGGGCCGAATCAGCCCCCGCGCGAGGGCGCTGGGACCCGGTTCTATCGTCGCGACAGCCACCGCCGACCAGGCATGGGCGGCTTCCATCACGGCCACGGGCGCCACGGTCATCCATGTCGAATCGTCCGCGGAAGGCCTGAACCTGGACCAGTTGCTGAGCATCCTCGGCGAGCGGTCTGTCCTCTCGCTCATCCTCGAAGGCGGCCCCACACTGCTGGCCTCCGCATTCGGCGCGGGCCTTGTCGACGAGGTCCACGCCTACATCGCACCGATGGTCCTCGGCCCCGATGGCCTGCCGTTACTCGCCGGCGCCACCACCTTCGCACCGGAAGCGCTCCAGGACGTGGAAATCGAACTGCTCCACCCGGACGTCCTGGTTCGCGGCTACACTGGAGCATGGACGCCGTGAAGCACGGCCAAGGGGGCATAACCATGGCAGAAAACTGGATCGTCGTCGGCGGACCGGAGATTTTCGGCAAGACGCGGGAGATGGGCTTCACCCGCCACGGCTTCAAGAGCACGCGCCGCAACATGGCCAACAGCATCCAGCCCGGTGACCTGCTCGCCTTCTACGTCACCGGCCGCAAGCAGTTCGCCGCCATCGCCCGGGTGACTTCGCCAGTTGTCGAAGAGCACACGCGCATCTGGCAGTCCGACAAGAAGCCAAACGAGATGTACCCGTTCCGCGCCGGCATCGAAGAGGTGGTCGCCCTCGATGAGGAGCACTGGCTCGATGCCGAGCCTTACCACGAGCGCTTCAGCTGGACGCAAAAGTGGCCGCGGGCGAACTGGACCCTCGCCTACCAGGGGAACCTCCACAAGATCCCGCAGGAAGACATGGACCTGCTGCTCAAGGACATGAAGGCCGCCGCAGCCGTTCGCGCCTGACGCAACCTTCGCCCTGGGAAGCGCCCACCACCCGCCGCGTAACCGCACGCAGGGAGTTTGATTGCCTCTGTGTAAACTCTTGTCGTAATATCGCCGCCCATACTGGGGAGGGCGTTGGGATGTATCAATTTCCAAAGTGCCGCAAATGTGACGACGGCGACCTGGTTCCGTTCAGCGATTTCGGAAGCCAGGGCGCGCCAATCCACTTCAAAGCCTGGGTCTGCACAAACCCCGACTGCGGCTACAACATCAAGATTCGCAACGGCGAAATCTTCCTCGAAGAGCCCATCAACGACGGGCAGGTGCATTTCAGCCGGAGCCGGTAAGCTATCGCCTCGAGGGCGCGGGCCACTTGGCATCCTGCCCACCTGATTGTGATAGACTGCACGAACCATGCCCCAGGCGAACAAGATCTACGAACCGCTCCCCCTTCTCGATACCAACATCGAGGAGGAGGTTCAGCAGAACATCCTCGTCACCAGCGTTGACCAGGTTCTCAACTGGGCCCGGCGGTCGTCCCTCTGGCCCTGCATGTTCGGCCTTGCCTGCTGCGCCATGGAGATGATCGCCACGGCAACGCCGCGGTACGACATCTCCCGCTTTGGCGCCGAAATCTTCCGCGCTTCACCCCGCCAGGCCGACCTCCTGCTCGTCCCTGGCACTGTCACCTGGAAGATGGCCCCGGCCGTCCGCCGCATCTGGCTCCAGATGCCGGAACCGAAGTGGGCGCTCGCCATGGGCGGCTGCGCCACGATGGGCGGCCCCTTCGCCTACGCCTACAGCGTCACCCCCGGGGTCAACACGCTCCTCCCGGTCGATGTCTACGTGCCGGGTTGCCCGCCGCGGCCCGAGTCCCTGCTCACGGGACTCATGCTCCTGCAGGACAAGATCAAGCACGACACCATCGGCAAGGGCTGGGTGCGGCGCGACGTCGAACCGCAGTTCCAGCGCTATCTCCCCGATGGCGACCCGATTCGACAGGAACTCGAGACCCTCTGGCCCCCGTACATTGACTACGGCAAGCCGATCAAGGGCCCGGTCTTCCCGAAGTAACTCGCAAACTCACCACAGGCGGCGCCCAGCTGCGGCCGTCCCCCACCGGAGGTCTGGCATGGCTGCAAACTGGAGCGAAATCGAAACCCTCGTCAAGCACCTGTTCGACCAGGGTCTTCAGCCTGACCGCCAGGAACTGGTCGACCTCGCCTTCGCCGAAAACGCCAATGACGACATCATCGACGCCCTCGATTCGCTGAACGGCAAGCCCGTTCCCTCGCTCGAAGTACTCAAGCAGCAGCTCGAAGCGAACCAGCAGATCTAGTCCAGGCGGCGAACCGCGCTC
This sequence comes from Dehalococcoidia bacterium, assembly GCA_039809945.1. Lineage (GTDB taxonomy): Bacteria > Chloroflexota > Dehalococcoidia > Tepidiformales > Tepidiformaceae > Amarobacter. Next base: position 2,422 of record JBDHWA010000203.1, read on the forward strand.
ACGCGCCCTGTTCGAGCCGCGCGCAGTGAGCCTGGATTTCGTCGTACACGCGCCACATCACCCGGTCCCGGTCGAGCGGCAGCATCGGCTCGGGCACCAATGAGCCGGTGAACGCGTGGATGATCTCGACATGGTCATCAATCACGTAGTCCGGCTGGACCGTCACGCCCAGTTCGGCCATGCGCGCATGGTGATTGTGAAGGGGCTTCCAGAAGCAGTCCGTCACGTGCTCGTGCAGGTCGAAGCGCTTGACCACCTCCCAGCGCGGTCCCATGCCGCTCCACAGGTAGATGGTGTGCCCATCCTCCCGCAGCCGTGTGAAGATCTCCTCCACGCCGGGCCGGAGCTTCACGTCCCAGGTGATGATGGTGTTGTCGACGTCGAAAAAGATGTTCATGCCCGCTAATGCGCCAGCCGCCCCTGCGCTCCTTCTCCTGTGATCCCAATCCTACCGTGAAGTTCCGCTGCAGGGTTCAGCCTTCGAGTTGCTCGCCCGCGTGGTAGTGGTGGGCGTGGTGGTGGCCGTGCCTCCGTGCCAGGTACGAACTCACGAGTCCGTGATTCGGTGCGAATACGAGGCACACGAGGAACACTGCCGTGGCCGTCAGCACCACCGTCGCACTCGCGGCCGTCGCCGCATGGAATGAGATGTACAGGCCGCCAACACCGCTGGCCACGGCAATGGCCGTGCTCGCCGCCATCATCCGGCCGAGGTGGTCCGTTAGCAGCCGGGCTGAAGCGGCAGGCGTCACCACCAGTGCGAGGATGAGGATGTTCCCCACCGTCTGCAGGCTGACCACGACGGTCGCCGCGACGAGCAGCAGGAGCAGCAGATCGAGTGCGAACACCGGGTAGCCCGCTGACCGCGCCATCGTCGGGTCGAAAGCGGCCAGGGTGAACTCCTTCAGCAGCGCGAGGAGCACGCCGACAACCACCACCGCAACGGCGAATGTCACCCACACATCCGTGGCGCTGACCCCGAGGATGTTCCCGAAGAGCAGCGACCCAAGGTCACGCCGGAAACCGGTCTGGCGGCTGAGGATGACCACGCCGAGCGCGAAGAACGCAGCGAAGATGACCCCGATCGCTGAGTCCTCACTCACTCGCCGCGAGCGCGAGAGCACGCCCACGGCCAGCGCCGTGAGGATGCCGAAGAAGAACGCGCCGAAGAGGATGCTCTTTCCAGCGATGTATGACAGCACAACCCCCGGGAATACGGCATGCGCGAGCGCATCACCGATGAACGCAAGCCCGCGAAGGACGACGAAGCAGCCGATGAGTCCGCAAAGCACGCCGATAATCGCCATTTCGAGCAGAGCGCGCTGCATGAATGGGTACTGGAGCGGTTCGGTCACCCAGTTCATTGGGCCACCTCGAAGACCGCAACCTGGCCGCCGAATGTGGCCCGCAGGTTGGCAGCTGTGTAGGTGGAAGCAGTTGGCCCGAAGGCGACCATGCGCCGGTTCAGGCACATCACCATGTCCGTCGTCGCCTGCACTTCGCCGAGGTCGTGGGTGGCGATGAGCACCGTGATGCCACGCTTCGCGAACTCCCGGATGGCCTCGTGGAAGACCCCGCGGTTCTGGACGTCGACTCCGGTAAAAGGCTCGTCGAGGAGGACGGCGCGCGGGTCCTGGACCATTGCCCGCGCGAGGAACACCCGCTGCTGCTGCCCTCCGGAGAACTGGCTGATGTGGCGGTGGCCAAGCCCTCCCAGCCCGAGCCGTTCGAGCGCGGCATCGGCAGCGGCGCGGTCGTCCTTGCCGGGCCGCCGCAGCCAACCCACCGAGCGGTAGCGGCCCATCAGCACCACGTCACGCGCCGAAACCGGGAAGTCCCAGTTCACCTCCTCGCGCTGGGGCACGAAGGCCACCTGTGATGCCTGCTCTCGGACCGGTTTGCCATCGAGGGTGACCTCGCCGCTGGCGGAGCGGACCACGCCCGCCACCGTCTTCAGGAGCGTGCTCTTCCCGCCCCCGTTCGGGCCGATGAGGCCCACAACGGCGCCAGCCGGCGCGGCCGCGTTCACGTCCGTGAGGGCAAGGTTCGCTCCGTAGCGAACGGAAAGGTCGCGAATCTCGAGGCGCGGGGTGTCGATCATTGCAGCGCCTCGCTGATCTTCCGCGCGTTGGCGAGGAGCATCCCATCGATTGTCGCGGACTCGCTACCGGGTGGTCCGAGGGAGTCGGCGTGGAGGCCAGTCACGATTTGCACGCCGGTATCCTTCGCCAACTCGCGCGCGACTCTCGGGTCGACCTCTTCCTCCGCGAACACCGCCTTCACACCCTCCGCCTTGATGAGGTTCGAAAGTGCCGCCAGTTGCTTTGCGGAAGACTGGCTGCC
>JBDHWA010000204.1:0-4760 GCA_039809945.1 Dehalococcoidia bacterium
GGATGACATCTGAACCCGTTCGACAACGGCCAGCGGCGCGAGCCACAATCGGCGCATGCCCAACCCGCGCCTGCTCTCCACTGAGACGGTCTACACCGGCCGCCTGTTCAACGTCATGCTCGACGCGATCGAAATGGACGGCGGCGTGGTCGCCCACCGCGAAATCCTCCACCATCCCGGCGCGGTGGCGATGGTCCCGGTCGATGCCGACGGCAACCTCCTGCTGGTCACGCAGTACCGGCACGCAGCCGGCCGCAGGCTGCTCGAACTCCCGGCCGGCACCCTCGAACCGGGCGAGGAGCCAATCGCCGCCGTCGCCCGCGAACTCCAGGAGGAGGTTGGCCAGAAGCCCGGCCGAATTGACCCGCTCGGCGGGTTCTTCGTGGCGCCCGGGTACACGACCGAGTACATCCACCTCTTCGTCTGCACCGAACTGGCGCCGTCGTCCCTCGCCGCTGACGAAGACGAGGACATCGAAGTCGAGCTGCGGAGTCCCGCGGAAGCCCTGGCGGCCGTCGAAAGCGGCGAGATCTGCGATGCAAAGTCAGTCATCGGCATCCTTCGCTGGCACGGGTCGCTTCCGCGCTGAGGCAGACATTTGCCCTCCGCGAGTGCTGCCAATTCAAACTCCTATAGCTGTAATGAATCACACCGCATTGCTGACCCCATATGTCGGTCGTAGGATTCCCGTGGGACAGGGGAAGCGCCTGCCCGGGCCTCAGCGCAGACTACCCGGGTTCAGAACTAGCTAACCGTTCGACAACTGGTCACTCGGGAGGTGGGCATGCTCACAGACTCCGCACGCGGTGCACGGCCGCTGCGCCAGCGCCGGGTTCGGCCGCGATTCTGGCTGCTGGACTTCTACGGCTCTGCCATCGGCAAAAAGGCCGTGATGGCCATCACCGGTATCGTGCTGCTCGGCTTCGTTCTCGTGCACATGCTCGGCAACCTGCACATGTACCAGGACGCCGATCACATGAATCACTACGGCGAGTACCTGCGCACCATCGGTGAGCCGATCCTGCCGCACACCGGCTTCCTCTGGATCCTGCGGGCCGGGCTCATCCTCGCCTTCATCTTCCACATTCACTCGGCCGCGACGCTCACCATCATGAACAAGCAGTCGCGGAAGACCGGGTACAAGGGCGGCCGCGACTACATTGCCGCGAACTACGCCGCCCGGACGATGCGCTGGAGCGGCGTCATCGTCGGCTTCTACATCCTCTTCCACCTGATGGACCTGACGTGGGGCGTTGGCGGCGCTGACTACACGCGCGGCGAGCCCTACCAGAACCTGGTCCACAGCTTCCAGCGCGAACCGGTCGCGATCGTCTACATCATCGCGAACCTGCTGCTGGGCATGCACATCTATCACGGCGCATGGAGCCTGTTCCAGTCCCTCGGACTCGCGAACCCGCGCTTCAACCAGTGGCGGCGCTACTTCGCCATGGGCTTCGCCGCGATCATCGTCATCGGGAACTGTTCGTTCCCCATCGCCGTCATGACTGGATTGGTGGACCTGCCGAAATGACCCTCGACTCACGAATCCCGCCCGGACCGATCGAAGACAAGTGGACGAACACCAAGTTCGAAACCAAGCTCGTCGCCCCGCAGAACCGCCGCAAGTTCCAGGTGATCGTCGTTGGCACCGGCCTCGCCGGTGGGTCGGCGGCGGCCACGCTGGGTGAGATGGGCTACAACGTGAAGGCGTTCTGCTTCCAGGACAGCCCTCGCCGCGCCCACTCCATCGCCGCCCAGGGCGGCATCAACGCCGCCAAGAACTACAAGAGCGACGGTGACAGTGTCCATCGCCTCTTCTACGACACCGTGAAGGGCGGCGACTACCGCTCGCGCGAGGCCAACGTCCACCGCCTCGCTGAAATCAGCGTGCAGATTATCGACCAGTGCGTGAGCCAGGGAGTTCCCTTCGCCCGCGAGTACGGCGGCCTGCTCGACAACCGCTCCTTTGGCGGCGCGCAGGTGTCCCGCACGTTCTACGCCCGCGGCCAGACCGGCCAGCAACTGCTGCTCGGCGCATACCAGGCGCTCGAACGCCAGATCGATGCCGGCACCGTCAAGATGTACTCCCGCCACGAGATGCTCGACCTTGTCGTCGAAAACGGCCGTGCGGTCGGCATCATTACCCGCGACCTCATCGACGGCACGATTGAGCGGCACTCCGCACACGCTGTCGTGCTGGCCACGGGCGGCTACGGCAACGTCTTCTACCTTTCGACCAACGCCAAGGGTTCGAACGTGACCGCCGCATGGCGGGCACACAAGAAGGGCGCCTACTTCGCCAACCCCTGCTACACGCAGATCCACCCGACCTGCATCCCGGTCTCTGGCGACTACCAGTCGAAACTGACGCTCATGAGCGAGTCGCTGCGCAACGACGGACGCATCTGGGTGCCGAAGGACAAGAACGACAAGCGCAACCCGAACCAGATCCCCGAGTCCGAGCGGGACTTCTACCTGGAGCGGATGTACCCGTCATTCGCGAACCTCGTTCCGCGCGACGTGGCCTCCCGGGCGGCAAAGCGCATGGTCGATGACGGCTTCGGCGTTGGCGCGCTGAAGAACGGCGTCTACCTCGACTTCAAGTCCGCTATCGAGCGCCTCGGCCGCGAAACCATCGAACAGCGCTACGGCAACCTGTTCGACATGTACGAGAACATCTCCGGCGAGAACCCGTACGAAAACCCGATGCGTATCTACCCCGCGGTCCACTACACCATGGGCGGACTCTGGGTGGACTACAACCTGATGTCGAACGTGCCGGGACTGTTCGTCCTCGGCGAAGCGAACTTCAGCGACCACGGGGCGAACCGGCTCGGCGCCAGCGCGCTCATGCAGGGCCTCGCCGACGGGTACTTCGTCCTCCCCACGACCATCGCCGGCGAACTGGCCAACCACCTCAACGAACCGGCGCCGTCGACGGCCTCCGCCGCCTTCAAGGAGGCGGAGGCCAACGTCCGCGAGCAGACGAACCGGTTCCTGACCATCAAGGGCAGCCGCTCGGTGGACTCGTTCCATCGCGAACTGGGGCACCTGATGTGGAACTACTGCGGCATGGCTCGCAACCGCGCCGGCCTCGAAACCGCCATCGCCGATATCGGCAAGCTCAAGGATGAGTTCTGGCAGGACGTCCGCGTCCTCGGCGACGGCCAATCCTTCAACCAGTCGCTGGAAAAAGCCGGTCGCGTCGCCGACTTCCTCGAACTCGGGATTCTCGTCTGCCAGGACGCTCTCCATCGCGAAGAATCCTGCGGCGGGCACTTCCGCGAGGAGCACCAGACTCCTGACGGCGAAGCGCAACGCGACGACGAGAACTTCGCCTACGTCGGCGCCTGGGAGTACACCGGCGCCGGGAAGCCAGCCACCCTGCACAAGGAAGAACTGGTCTTCGAGAACGTCCATCTTGCCCAGCGGAGCTACAAATGAGCCTGAAACTTCTCCTCAAAGTGTGGCGGCAGTCTGGCCCGGCCGACGAAGGCCACTTCGAAACCTACAACCCGGACGACGTCAACGAGGACATGTCGTTCCTCGAGATGCTCGACGTCGTCAACGAATCGCTGATCGCGGAAGGCAAGGAGCCGATTGCCTTCGACCATGACTGCCGCGAAGGCATCTGCGGGTCGTGCGGCATGGTCATCAACGGCGTCCCGCATGGGCCGAAGAAGCTGACCACCACCTGCCAGCTGCACATGCGCAACTTCAAAGACGGCGACACCATCACCGTCGAGCCATGGCGCTCGACCTCGTTCCCGGTGGTGAAGGACCTCGTGGTCGACCGTTCGGCCTTCGACCGGATTATCCAGGCTGGTGGCTACATCGCCGCACCGACCGGTTCGGCACGGGACGGCAACGAGATCCTCATCTCCAAGCCGACGGCGGACCTCGCCTTCGAAGCCGCTGCCTGCATCGGCTGCGGCGCCTGCGTTGCGGCCTGCCCGAACGGCGCCGCGCAGCTCTTCACGTCGGCCAAGCTGGCCCACCTGAACCTGCTCCCGCAGGGGCAGCCGGAGCGCTGGAGCCGCACCGTGGCCATGGTCGACACCATGGAGGAGTACTTCGGCAGCTGCACGAACTACGGCGAGTGCGAGGCGGCCTGCCCGAAGGGCATCAGCCTCGACTTCATCGCGAAGATGAACCGCGACTACCTGAAAGCGAAGTTCCGGGACCGGCGCTACACCCACAAGGTGGACACCTCGGACGCAGGCGGCTAACCGGCGCCATAACTACTTCGATCGCACCCGTCATCCGCGGCGCTCCCCCCGCCGCGGGCCGCGCCTACCCTCTGTTCATCAGAACTTCATCCTGCAGCCTGAACCGCTTCATATAATTCGCGGCATGGCTGCGGGCGCCGACTCCTCACCGCGCATGGTCGTGATCGAACGTGACCATGAACTCGGCGCGCTGCGAGCCGTGTTGGCGCAGGGCGCCGCTGGCAGCCCGTGTGTCGCGCTCATCACCGGGGAGCCTGGCCTCGGGAAGTCGTATCTGCTGCGCGCGCTCCAGGGCGAAACCAGTGGCCTCCTGCTGCGCGGCTACTGCCTCGAAGCAGACTCTCCGCCGTACTTCCCGTTTCGCCGAGCGCTGGCCCGGGCCGAACGGGACGATGCCATCGCGATAGCCGGCCGGACTCGTGCGATCCTCACGAGTGCGGGCATCCTCTCCGGCGAGATCCAGGATGACCGTCCCGCGGCAGATCCTCTCGCCGTTCGCGACGCCCTCACCGAAGCCCTTCTGAGCCTGTC
>JBDHWA010000205.1:0-4744 GCA_039809945.1 Dehalococcoidia bacterium
AGGGTGTTGCGGGCAGGCGGGTCGCCGGAGAGCCAGGTGAGCATCGCGTCGGCGACGGCCTGGCCGAGGGCGCCGAGGTCGACTTCGATAGCGGACAGCGGAGTCTCGAGCAGTTCGGCGACGCCCGGGTCATCGCTTACCGCGAGGAGCGAGACGTCGCGGGGCACCGCTACGTTCGCCGCGCGGGCGGCCCGCAGCAGTTCGAGCGCGACCGGATAGGTCGAGATGATGGCGGAGGCCCCGCCACGGGCTGAGGCGCGCGCCATCACTTCGGCGCCACTGAAGTCGCGGCTGAACGGGTTGACTGCATCCACGGCGAGTCCTGATGCACGGAGGGCCTTCCAGACGGCACGGAACGGGCCGGCTTCGCCGCCGGGGAGCAGCGCACTCACGTGGCTGTGGCCGAGTTCGATGAGGCGCGCAACCGCCGCTTCCACTGCTGGCCGGAGGTCGGCGCCGAAGAGGGGCAACTGGGCTGCGCCCCGGCCCCGGCTCATGACGGCCGCCGCGGGGATGCCGTCGGCGAGGAAGCGGTCCAGCACGGGCCCGATGTTGTGGGGGTTCACGCAGATCAGCGCATCGACTCGACGTTCGAGGAACCGGGCAAGGATGCGGTCGAAGCGGGCAACGTCTCCAGCGGTGTCGGCGATGAGCAGCGTGTAACCGGAGTCATCGAGCTGGCGGGAGAGGGACTCGAGCATATCGAGCGCGCCGGGGAGCTTGAGGCTGAAGAAGGCCACGCCGATGGTCATCGTGCGCTCGCGGCGCAGGCTCTGGGCGTGGGCGTTCGGGATATAGCCGAGGCTGTCGGCAGCGGCGTCAACGCGCGCTCGCGCTGCCGGCGAGGCAACGCCGCCGTTGAGGACACGGGACGCTGTTGCGATGGACACTCCGGCGCCGCGGGCCACATCGGCGAGGGTTGGGCGGCGAAACGGCGCGTTGGACAAGGACATTCCCGGTGAGAGGGTTGCAAAGCGTCATCCGATCGACGTACGCTTCGCCGCTGTAAACGATACCACTGTAAACGATTACAACGAGGAGGCTGCATGAAGGCGGCACAACTTATCGATTACGGCCCGGCGGAGAACTTCCGCATTGTCGATATCCCGGCGCCCACACCGGGCCCAGGCGAAGTGCTCATCAAGGTCGAATACGCGGGCCTGCGCTGGGGCGACATCATGGGCAGGAACGGCATCCCGGTGAAGGGCCGGACGCCTCCGTTCGTCCTTGGCCAGGAAGCGGCGGGCGTCGTCAAGGAGCTGGGCGAAGGCGTGACCGGTTTCGCCCCGGGCGACCGCGTGTACTGCCTGCCCCCCGGCGGGGCCTACCAGGAGTACCTCGCGATTTCGCACAAGGCGCTCCACCGCGTCCCTGAACGCGTCTCGCTGGAGCAGGTGCTCATCTACCCGGTGAACCTGCCAACGGCTCACCTCGCTGTCTACGAATGGGCGAAGGTCAAAGAGGGCGAGATCGTCCTCATCCATGCCGCGGCTGGCGGCGTCGGCTCCCTCGCCGTGCAGATCCTCAAGCGCAAGTTCCAGGACGTCACCGTCATCGGCCTCGCGGGCAGCGACGAGAAGGTGGCGATGGTGAAGGCGAACGGGGCGGACCACGCCATCAACTACAAGAAACAGGACTACGTCGAGGCGGTCGGAGAGATCGCAGGCGTGAAGCCTGTAGGGTTCAACCCCCTTGCGCCGCCAGCGGGCGTCCACGTGGTTCTGAACGGCGTCGGCGGGGAAACGCTCAAGACGGACCGCCGGGTGATTCGAAAGCTGGGCCGCTGGGTGCTCTTCGGCGGGATGGGCGTCGCTGAGCCGGTGAACGTGTTCGCGAACTCCTACGATGCCATCACCATCATGCCGTTCTCCAAGATCCCGTTCCGCGGCACCGAACCCGACCGCCGGGCCGAGGAGTTCACCCGCGAGTGGATGGAGACCGAGAAGCTGGACAACCCGACCGTCCACCCGATCGAAGACATCGCGAAGGTGCAGGCGGCGATGGAACGCGGCGAAACGTTCGGGAAGGTAGTGTTCCGCGTATGAAGCTTGTCGACCTGACGCGGCTGCTCGACGCGGCCGATGCCGAACGCGTCCCGGCTGGCCGGGGCGGTTCGCCGCTCTTCCCGAAGGTGAAGCCCATCCGGCCCGCCATTGAAGGCGCTGCCGTCATGTCCCAGATCTTCGGCTGCACGAAGGACGATCTGCCGGACGGAGAAGGCTGGGGCGACGACCTCGTCGAGATGTCGACCCACCTGGGCACGCACGTCGATGCGCCGCTGCACTACGGCTCGCAATGCGAAGGCAAGCCCGCACGCACCATCGGCGACATCGACATCAGCGAACTGTTCTGCCCGGCGATCGTGCTGGACCTTCGCGGCAAGTGCGAACAGGACCGTGGCATCGAAGTGTCCGCGCTGAAAGCGGCCATCGCTGAGAACGGCGCGGCGATCGAGCCGGGCTCGGCGGTGCTGCTTCGCACCGGGCAGGAGCAGTTCACCATCTACGACCGGGGCTGCTACCACTACCCGGGCATGACGCGGGAAGGGACGCTCTTCCTCTCCGGGCTGGGCGCGAAGATTCTCGGCACCGATGCCCTCGGCTGGGACCGGCCCTTCGGCGTCATGGCGCGCGCCTTCAAGGAGACCGGAAACCGGGCCGAAATCTGGGACGCGCACTTCGCCGGGCGCGACCGCGAGGTGTTCATCATCCAGCAGCTTTCGAACCTGGCCGCGCTGCCGCCATCCGGCTTCAACGTGGGTTTCTTCCCCGTGCGCCTGCAGGGTGCGAGCGCCGCGCCCGCCCGCGTGGTCGCCTTCCTTCCCGACTAGCCCGCTAGCGGGCAGCAACTCCGAGGAGTGTCTCCATGCCGCGTCTGCCACTGCTGAACACAGCTGAATCGGTCCCGGCCGAAGCGCGCGAGACATACGAGACCATCATTCGCAACCGGGGTGCTGTGACCACCCCGGTTGCCCTCCTCATGCACGCGCCCGGGACCGCGCTGCATTCGGCGAACCTCGGCGCCTACTTCCGGTTCGAATCCGGCCTCGCGTTGGACCTCTTCGAACTGACGATCATCGTGGCGGCCCGCGAATTCGATTGCGAGTTCATCTGGACTGCCCATGCGCCGCTGGCGGTGAAGGAGGGCGTGCCCCAGGCAGTCGTCGATGCCATCGCCACCCGCGGAGGCACGGAAGCGTTCCCGGAGCGGTACCGCATCGTCACCGAGTTCCTCCGCGCCATCGTCCGAGACCACAACGTTCCCCAGCCCGTGTTCGACGCCATGCGGAACGAATTCGGCGCACGCGTCCTGACCGACATCACCGCACTGGCAGGCTTCTACCTGATGCTGGCCTGCGCCCTCATCGCCAACGACATGGAACTGCCAGCCGGCCGCCCTGGCTTCCCGGAGCGAAACCGCGGCTAACCACCTCACCAGCAACGAAGGAGTCCCATCATGGCCGACTGGGAGAACTACAAGCCGAACCAGGTAACGCAAATCGGCGACCGTGCTTACGTGTACACCCAGGTTGGCGGCTGGGGCTTCAACAACATGGCGCTCGTCGTCTCCGAAGGCGAGACCCTCCTCGTCGATACGACCAGCGACATCCCGATGACGCGCCGCATGCTTGACGCCTTCAGCGCAGCGGACCCGGCGGCGAAGTCGATTGACGTCCTCGCGCTCACCCACTGGCACGTGGACCACGTTCACGGCGCGTGCATGCCCGACTTCAACGAGACGCGCATCATCTGCACCGAGACGGTCGAAGACTACATGGCCAACCTTCCCCCGAAGGCCTGGCTGGGCCAGATCGAATCGCTCACCGGCGACGCGAAGAAGGTGATGGACCACAACCTCCAGGACTTCTTCGACTTCTCGGGCCTGGAGCCGATCATCCCGACCGAGAGCTTCAACGGGCGCACCGGGTTCGAGTTCGGGAAGCAGCGCGTCGAGCTCATTGAAGCGGGGCCATGCCACACCGCCAGCGATACCGTCGTGTACCTCCCGGACGCGGGCATCGTCCACTTCGGAGACATCACCGGCGCCGGTTCATACCAGAGCCTGCAGTACCCGGGACTGGGCAACGTGATCACCGTGCTCGAAGAAGCCGCCCGTTGGGAAGCGAACGCCTACGTCGCTGGGCATGGCCCGGTGATGGACCTCGCCGATGTGCGCGACCAGCTGGAGTCGTGCCACTGGCTGATGGGCGAAGCAAAGCGGCGGCACGAGAAGGGCATGGCCGCCGAAGAGGCAGCGGACGACCTGATGAACAGCCTCGACCGCACGAAGCTGCGGCGTGGCGCGCAGGGGCTCTACAGCTCGATCCAGATGATCTTCAACGAGCTGGACGGCCGCCTGAACTACCACCTGCGGAAGAACTACCCGCGCTACCTGGCCGAGTCTTACCGGCTGAGCCAGGAGTTCCCGAAGCGCCACCCGGACCTGGCCGGGAAGCGGTAGAAACACGTCGGGGGCGGCGAGCAAGCTCGCCACCCCCGGTTCGACATTTGCCGTTCGGCCCTTTTTAGAACCGCGTGTAGCCGCCGTCGATGACGAAGTTGTCGCCGGTGTGGTACTTGCTGGCGTCGCTGGCGAGGTAGACGGCGATGCCGGCGAAGTCGTGCCCGTCGCCCCAGCGGCGCAGGGGAACGCGGCGGATGACGGCGGACTCGAACTTCTCGTTGCCCACGTTCCGCTGCGTCATCGGCGTCTCGATCCAGCCGGGCGTGATGGTGTTCGAGGT
>JBDHWA010000206.1:0-4742 GCA_039809945.1 Dehalococcoidia bacterium
TCATCGCTGGGGCGGTAGGTGCGATTGAAATAGAGCGTGACTGAACCCATCACGGCGCGGCTTTGCAGCATGGGCAGACAGAGTACTGAGTGGAAGCCTTCTGCCTGGACATGGTCTCGGATGTGTTCGAACAGCCGGTCTGTCCGCGCATCCTCCACGAACACGTGCAGGCCAGTTTCAACCACACGTACGGTGGGTCCGGCAGGGTAGTTGCCGATCACGGAGGAGGCAGCTTCGAGATAGGAGGGCGAAAGGCCGCGCGAGTACTTCGCTGGCGCAGAGGGTTCTGGTCCGTGGTTCTCGCGGCCTGCCATCTGGACGTGTGAGTTCTCGCCCCGCGGCGCGAGCCATCCGAATGTGGTTAGCAGCGCCCGGTCCGCGCCGGTTACGTGGAGGACCGCGTCGCAGGCTACGGCCAGTAACTCGGCGGGCGTTCTTGCACGCGATGCGGAGAGCACAAACCGCTGGAAGTCGAGGTCGCGGCCGCGGGGCGCCGCTGCACCGTTGGTGTGCCCCGCCGGTGCATGGTCAAGTTCGCGGATCAAATGGCTGGATTGCGCGAACCGAACGCCGTCCGCCCCCTCTATCTCCCGCACGAGAAACTCGAGGGCGTCCGCGTCAGTCTCGAACGAAGCCTGCACGACGATGTCGAAGGCGCCCGTCGTCAGGAAGACGTGATCCGTTTCGGCGAGCGACCTGATCCGCGCAGCGACATCGAACCTTGTTCCCGCCTCTGCGTGGATGAAAAACAGCATACGGGTTGCCTTCCGCGATGGGCCCATCGTTGCCGTTATCCGGAGGCCGCGCTGTTCGGTCAGCCGGGCGATTCGCATCCGGACGGTCTTCTCTGAAACGCCAACCCGCCGCGCAATTTCCAGGCTTGGTACGCGGCCGTCAGATTCGAGCTCAGCGATGATCGCCCGGTCGATGTCGTCGTCAGGGAAGCTGGGGCGGCCGTTCATTCGTCTGAGTCCTCGGTTCTTGACATCGCTCGCCGCAACGATAGAGAATCGCGCCTACTCCGAAAAGTGGAAGCAATGTGCCGAATTTCGGCGCACGGAGTTCGGTCTATCCGCTCGGGCTGCCGCCGGCAAGCCTGGCCACAGGCTTCAGGATCGTAAGGCCCGGGCGCCAGACTACGAAAGGGACCGTGAAGTGAAACGTCTGACAGTGTGTTACCTCTTGCTCGTGCTGGCCGCGATATCGAGCCTTCTCGTGGCCTGCGGGGGCGATGACGATTCGAATGACAAACCGACCGCCGAAGCTACAACCGCCGGCGGGTCGACGTCGACCACTCAAAGCGCAACCGCTGCCCCTTCGGCAGCATCTGACCCAAATGCGACGATACGCGTGGCATTCGGGACCGATGGCAGCAGGAACTACGACCCGCATCTTGCGACCAACCAGTTCGTCATCACGTTCCTCCTGCCGGCATACGATCGCTTGATCAACCTGACCTCGACGGGAAAGCTTGAGCCTCAACTCGCCGAATCGTGGGAGTTCTCGAAAGACGCCAAGACGCTCACCCTCAAGCTCCGAAAGGGTGTCGTCTTCCACGACGGCGAACCGTTCAACGCCGCAGCCGTTAAGGCGAACCTCGAACGCGCGATGACGAACCCCAAGTCGAAAGTCACCGCCGATACAGCTGTGATTAACAACGTTGAAGTCGTCGATGACCTTACCGTTCGCCTCAATCTCAAATCACCGGGCGGGTCCCTCCCGGCTCTGCTGGCTGACCGCCTGGGCATGATGATTAGCCCAAAGGCATTCGATAATCCGGACCTGGACCTGATGCCGGTTGGCGCAGGCCCCTACAAGGTTGTCGCCGATGACCCCGGAAAGGTCGTCACGTACGAGAAGTTCGACAAGTACTGGAACCCTTCATCGCAGCGTGTTGCCAAGATCGAAATCCATATCATTCTTGACCCAGAGGCTGCGCTGCGGGCCCTTCGCTCCGGCCAGGTTGATGCGATGTACGTCAACGCTGACCAACTCCAGACGGCCAAGGACGCGGGACTGACCGTTCAGAACTTCCCCACGGTCGGCGCCTTCATCATGTACCTCAATATGTCGCGCCCGGCCTTCCAGAACATCAAGGTTCGCCAGGCGATTTCGATGGCCATCGACCGCGAGGGGATCAGCAAGGCGCTCCACAACGGTATTTGCACACCGTCGCAGCAGGTCTTCCCCAAGGGTTACTGGGCGAACGACCCCGGTGTTGCGGCGGACTACTACAAGTACGATCCTGCTGCTGCGAAGAAGCTCCTGGCGGAATCCGGCGTGAAGGACATCAACTTCGTCCTGGCCGTCTTCAGCGGTTCGTTCTACACGCGGCAGGCGGAGGCCATTCAAGCTCAGCTCGCAGAAATCGGCATCAAGGTCGAAGTGCGGCCTACCGAACCTGCGAAACTGCTGGCAAGCTTCACCACCGAGAAGTCGGCAGATGCCTACTTCTCCTCAACAGGCGGATTCGTGGATCCGGCGAAGGCCGTCGCCCAGCTCTGGATGCCAACGAGCACCTTTAACCCCGGTGGGTTCGTCGATCAGGATGTCGTTGACCTCGCTGCGAAGGGGCTCGAAGCCACCACAGAGGAAGGCCGGGCCGCGTCCTATAAGCAGATCAGCAAGCTGACCGTCGAGCACGTCTTCCAGATCCCGATCTGCAACAGCCCCACGAACGTGGCGACGACCAAGAAGGTCCAGGGCGTATCGGCGAACTCCGCCGGCGCCGTGAACTGGGCCCTCGTTTCGATGGCAAAGTAAGCGTTGGGCGGGGCAGGGATTCACTAAGCCCTGCCCCGTTTTGCACGGGGGTCCACATCGATGCTGGCGGCCGCTCTCCGACGCCTTGTGCTCCTCGTCCCGATGATGTTCATCGTCTCGCTGATGGTGTTTGGGCTGCTGCTCATCATCCCGGGCGACCCGGCCTCGGCCGTACTCGGCGATCAGGCTACCCCTGAGCAGATAGCCGTCACGCGGGAGCAGCTGGGGCTGAACGCCCCGGCGCCTGCCCGGTACCTGAAATGGCTTGGCGGCGTGGTTCGCGGCGACCTTGGGACATCCCTCTTCAATAGCTATCCGGTCACCCGGGCCATCACCGACAGGTTTCCTGTCACCCTGTCGCTGGTCGGCGTTTCACTTGCCCTCACGGTGCTCGTAGGCATCCCCACCGGCGTGATTGCCGCGCTCTACCAGAAACGCTTCATCGACCGGTTGCTAACCGTGGGAACCTCCGCCGGCGTGGCTATCCCGAATTTTTGGCTGGCCGTTGTGCTGGCGCTGGTGGTTGGGCTGAAGCTGGAGTGGTTGCCGGCAACTGGATACACACCGATTTCCACGAGCTTTCGCGGCTGGCTCGAGCACATCACCCTTCCTGCCATCACGCTGGCTACTGCGTCGGCGGCCGAGTTGAGCCGCCAGATGCGGTCCTCCATGATCGAAGTGCTCCAACAGGACTATATCCGGACCGCCAGGAGCAAAGGCTTGTCCGAGTCTCGAGTCATTCTCGCTCACGCCCTTAAGAACTCGATGATCCCGGTTATCACCGTCGCCGGACTTACCGTCAGCCGGACGTTCGGACTTTCGGTCATCGTTGAGCAGGTGTTCGCCATGCATGGCGTGGGGACTCTCGCCATCCACGCCGTTTTCGATCGAGACATCCCGGTCATCCAGGGGGTCGTGCTCATCGCCACGACGGTTGTCCTGGTCACCAATCTCGTTGTCGACCTGTCCTACCAGTACTTCGATCCGAGCACCCGCGCCTCATGAGCATCGCCTCCGCCCATGAGGACGCGTTTACGCAGGGTGTGCGCTTCAGGATCGAAAGCCCCCGCGCCAGGTTCGTACGCCGCTTCCGGCGGGACCGCCTGGGAGTCACGGCGCTCTGCTTCCTCATCGTCATGACCATCGTGGCGATCCTTGCCCCGGTGCTCGCGCCATACGATCCGGCGAAGCAAGTCCTGTCAGACCGGCTCGAGAATCCTTCGTCGGCTCACCTGCTCGGCACCGACGAACTCGGCCGCGATGTGCTGTCGCGGATGCTCTTCGCCGCACGGATCTCCCTGTTGGCCGCCGTCCAGGCATCGGTAGTGAGTGTCATTCTCGGCGTGCCGCTTGGCCTCATCGCCGGATACCTTCGCGGCGCTGTTGACAGCATTCTCAGCCGGATCACCGAAGTCTTTATGGCCACACCCGCCTTGCTGTTCGCGATGGCGATCATCGGTATGCTCGGTCCAAGCGTTACAAACGCCATGATTGCCGTTGGTGTCGTCTACGCCCCTTCCTTCTTCCGTATCGTCCGGGGCTCAACGCTTGTCGCGCGCGAACGCACGTACATCACGGCTGCGCAATCGATTGGCGGCAGCCCGCTGTGGATCATCCGAAACCACATTCTGCCCAACGTCCTTCCACCGCTCGTGGTTCATCTTTCCCTGTGTCTTGGCTTCGCCATCCTCTTCGAAGCGGCACTCAGCTTCCTTGGGCTTGGCGTTCAGCCGCCGGATGCCAGTTGGGGCTCGATGCTTGGCCGTGCGACTGAATATATGGAACAGCGGCCCCTCATGGTCATCTTCCCGGGCGTAGCCATCATCCTCGTCGTTCTCGCCTTCAACATCCTCGGCGATGCGGTGAACGATGCTACCGGCCGCGGCGCGGACGTCTGACTTCCCCCCCGTGCAAACCTTGCCCGCCGGTGCTACCGTTCGCGCAGACCCCACGGAGGTCCCAGCGATGGCCCAACCCGA
>JBDHWA010000207.1:0-4727 GCA_039809945.1 Dehalococcoidia bacterium
ACGGCGGCGATGGCGATGAGCCAGGTGGAGATGAGCCACGCCGTGTCGTAGATATCGACGTAGTAGTAGAACGCAGCATCGCCGCCGGCCTGGATGAACCCTGCCGCGAGGATCAGGGCGTTTCGCAGGGTGAGCCGCCTCGTGTAGAGCGCGCTGAGGACCGTCCCGGCCATCAGCAGGTCGATCATCAGGTAGGCCAGACCGACCCCGGAGGCGAACAGCGAACCGTCGCTCGTCAGCGGGCGGACGAAGTGCCAGAGCAGCCCCGAGGCAACCGCGAGCAGCGCGCCCGCATCGAACATCCAGCGCCGGTCACGCCCGCGCCAGAGCGGCGACACCAGGAAGCCAACCGCGACGACATTAACCGCATGGGCGAAGAGGTAGAACGGGTCCGTCCAGTTCGGGTAGGGGAAGTCCGGGTCGCGCTCAGCGATGGACCAGGCCACGTCGAGCGCACCGAAGGCAACGGTGGCGAACAGCATGAGCATCCAGCCCTGGCGTTCGCGCCCCGAGGTGTCGCGAATCCTGAGGGCGATGAACGCGCAGGCCATGACCATCGCGGGCTTGTAGATGAGGATCGCGGTGGTGCTCGTGCCGTCGCCGTAGAGCGCGAAATAGACCGCCAGGTGCAGCGGCACCGCGAGCCAGAGCGCGAGATAGCCAATGCGGCCCGCGGTGAGGGATCGCGCCATTTCGACGTAACTATCGGACGAAATGCGGCGAAACGCTGTCGGGGTTTTCCCTAGCACGTGCTCAGTTTCGGGCTACTGCTGGCGGACGCGCCGGAGGAAGTTCCGCGCCCGCTCGGTCGCCGGGTCGCTGAAGAAGCGCTCGGGCGTGCCCTCCTCCTGGATGACTCCCTCATCCATGAAGACCACGCGGTGGGCCGCCTCGCGGGCGAACCCCATCTCGTGGGTGACCGCGAGCATCGTCATCCCTTCGGCGGCGAGGTCTCGCATGACCGCCAGTACTTCGCCGACGAGTTCGGGGTCGAGCGCGCTCGTCGCTTCGTCGAAGAGCATGAGCTTCGGGTTCATGGCAAGCGCCCGGGCGATGGCGACGCGCTGCTGCTGCCCGCCGGAGAGCTGCGCCGGGTAGGCATTGAGCCGGGCCCCGAGGCCCACGCGCGCGAGGGTTGCCACCGCGGTCTCGCGGGCCTGGTCTTTGGGGCGCTTCAGCACCTGGACCGGCGCTTCCATCACGTTCCCCAGCGCCGTCAGGTGGGGGAACAGGTTGAAGCGCTGGAAGACCATGCCGATGCGCGAGCGCACCTGCGCGATCTCGCCCTCCGGCAGGTGTTTCGTTGTTCCCGGCCGGTAGCAGACCGACTGGCCGTCGAAGAGGATGTCGCCCGCGTCGATCCGTTCGAGCTGGTTGATGCAGCGCAGGAGCGTGGACTTGCCGCTCCCGGATGGCCCGAGGATGGCCACCACTTCGCCCTGTTCGACCGTGAGCGAGATGCCCTTGAGCACCTCGTTGTGGCCGAACCGCTTGTGGACTTCGCGGACGTCGAGGAGGGGCATCAGTCCTTCCCTCCGCTGAACGAGAGGAAGCGCGAGAGTCCGCTGCGCTGCGGCGCCTGCCCGTAGTTCGTGTTGTAGCGCGATTCGAGCCAGGCCTGGAAAACGCTCCCCACGGTGGTCAGCACGAGATACCAGATCGAGGCGATGATGAGCCATTCGAAATAGAGAAGCGTCGACGAGTACTGGAGCTTCGCCACCAGGAACAGTTCGCTGACCGAAATGACGGAGACGAGCGAGGAGTTCTTCAGCATGGCGATGAACTCGTTGCCGGTCGGCGGGATAACCACGCGCATCGCCTGGGGGAGGATGATCCGGCGCATGGCCAGGCTGTACTTCATGCCCAGGCTGCGCGCGGCCTCGGTCTGGCCGGAGTCCACGCTCTGGATGCCGGCGCGCATGATCTCGGTCATGTAAGCGCCTTCGTTGATGGCCAGGGCCACAACCCCGGTGACGAACGGCGACATCTGCCCGTTCCACGGCGCCCAACTCGGCCAGGCCTGGGGCAGCGCGAAGAACCAGAAGACAATCTGGACGATGAGCGGCGTGCCCCGGAAAAACCAGATGTAGAAGTACGCGACCCAGCGGACCGCCGCCAGCCGCGAGAGGCGCATGAGCGCGAAAACCGTGCCCAGCGCCACGCCCGCGAGCATCCCGAGCACCGAGAGGCGGAGCGTCATCCAGACGCCTTCGAGGACCAGCCTCGAGAAGAGGTGGTCCCCGATGTAGCCCCAATCAACGGTGGCGAGGAAGAGCGGCGTCGTCATGCTAAGCGGGAGGGCCGCCCGTCCCTCCCGTTCCTCGTGCTACTTGAGTGCGCCTGCTTCGAGGCCCCAGTACTTCAGGATGGCGTCGTACTTGCCCTTCTCGTGCATCGCCTTGAGGGCGGCTTCGATGCCGGTCTTCACTTCGCCATCATCCTTGCGGACGGCGATGCCGTAGTTGCCGGTGTCGTACTGCTCGCCGACGACTTCGGTGCCCTTCACCTTCGAAGCGCCGTAGATGGCGACCGGGAAGTCCATGAGCGCAGCATCGGCGCGGCCGGTGCCCACCGCCTGGATGGTGTCCGTGTTCTGTTCGAAGGTCTGGATGGTGATCTTCTTATCGCCGCACTTGCCGTTCTGCTCTTCGGCTTCGTCGATCTGGACGGTGCCGACCTGGATGGCGACCTTCTTGCCGCAGAGGTCCGCGATCGTCTTCACCTTCTCCGGGTTGCCCTTCTTCACGAGGATGCCCGAGCCCGCCGTGAAGTACTCGACGAAGTCGACCTGCTTCTTGCGCTCGTCGTTCGCGGTCATCGAAGACATGATGACGTCGGCCTTCTTGCTCGTGAGCGCGGCGATGATGGCGTCGAACGGCGTGTTCTGGACGTCAGCCTTCACGCCCCATGCCTCGGCGATGCAGTTCGCGATATCAACGTCGGCGCCGATTGCGTCGTTCGTGCCTTCCTTGACGAACTCCATCGGCGCGTAGCTGAGGTCCGAGGCGACGATGAACTTGCCGGCGGACTTGATCCGGGCAGGCGCGGTGACGCCGAGGTCCTTGCAGTCCACCTTCGCCGAGGTGAGGTCGCCGCCTCCGCCCCCGCTGCTGCTGTCGTCGTCGTCGTCGCCACAGGCGGCGAGGGTGAGCGCGCCGGCACTGAGCAGGGTGAGCGCCGCCCCGGCCACGATCCATTTCTTCAACACGGTGAAATCCCTCCCGGTTAGACTGGGGGCAACTATCGCACCTCGAAGCCGCAACCGATAGCCTGTTTCCTACCGGCCGGTAAGCGCGGCCCCCGCGGAGCCCGCATGGCCCCTAGGCCACCCGCTGCTACCATGGCGGCTTTGCCGAACCGGAGTGCCTGACAGATGCAAGCAACCGCCGTCACCGTTCGTGTCCCCGCCACCAGCGCCAACCTTGGCGCGGGTTTCGATTGCCTTGGCCTGGCGCTGGACATGTTCGCCTCGATCACCGTGACCTTCAGCGATGCCGAGCAGCCGCCCACCGAAGACGTCGGCGAGAAGATGGTGCTGACCGCCGTCCGCCAGACCTACGTGCGGCTCGGCAAACCAGCCCCGAACGGCCTCCGCGCGCGCTACCAGGTCTCCATCCCGCTCGGCCGCGGGCTTGGCGCGAGCGCGGTGGCGCGGGTGGCCGGGGTGGTCGCTGTCAACGAATTCGAACATCACGCGCTGACCGATGACCAGTGCCTCGACATCGCCTCGGACCTCGAAGGGCACGGCGACAACGCCTGCCCGGCCCTCTTCGGCGGCATGCAGGTCTGCGTGCAGGCGGCCGACGGTCGCTACCGGCGGGCAGCCTGCCGTTTCCCTGCCGATGCCGCGATGGCCATCCTCATCCCGGACCATTCGATGCCGACGAAGGAGGCGCGCAAGGCCCTCCCCGAGCAGTACTCGAAAGCCGATGCGGTGCACAACACGGGCCGTGCCGCGCTCTTCGTCGCCGCCATGGCCAACGGCCAGATGGACCTCCTCGACGAGGCGACCGACGACCGCATCCACCAGCGCCAGCGGGCGAGTATCTTCCCGCCGATGTTCGACATCTTCGCGGCGGCGAAGGCGGCGGGCGCGCACGCCACGTGGCTGAGCGGCGCGGGCAGCAGCATCGCCGCCATCTGCCCCGAGGGCGCTGCCCGCGAGGTCTCCGCAGCGATGCTCGAAGCCTCCCAGGTCCGCGGCTACCCGGGCCGCTCGCTCGTCACCCGTATCGCCCGCGAAGGCGCGACGGTGGCCCGCGTCGAACTGGCGAGCGACTGATGCTTCGCCCGGCCGCCGAAGCTGACCTCGACACCATCATCGAGCTCATCCACGCCCTCGCCGAGTACGAACGCGAACCGGAGGCGGTCCGACTCGACCGCGAGATGCTGCGCGGCCACCTCTTCGGGCGGCGCCCCTACGCCGAGGTCATCCTCGCGGAGACGGACGCCGGGCAGAGCGCCGGGTTCACCCTCTTCTTCCACAACTTCAGCACCTGGGAAGGCCGCCCCGGCATCTACCTCGAAGACCTGTTCGTGCGGCCGGAGTTCCGCGGCCACGGCTATGGCAAGGCGCTGCTGGGCGAACTCGCCCGGATCGCCGTCGAACGCGGCTGCGCTCGCCTCGAGTGGGCAGTCCTGGACTGGAACGAACCCTCAATCCAGTTCTACCGCGCGCTCGGCGCCAGGCCGATGGACGAATGGACCACCTACCGCGTAGACGGCGA
>JBDHWA010000208.1:0-4688 GCA_039809945.1 Dehalococcoidia bacterium
GGCGAGGTGACGACCGCGGAAGAACTGGGTGGCGCGGACGTCCATACCCGCATCAGCGGCGTGGCCGACCACCTCGCTGAAGATGACGGCGAAGCGATCCGCATCGTCCGTAGCATCATCGAGAGCATCCCGTCACGGAAGACAGCGCCGTGGGAGCGGGCCGAACCAGAGCCGCCGTATCACGACCCCGGCGAGCTGTACGGGCTCATCCCCGCAGACCTGCGACAGTCGTTCGATGTGCGCGAAGTCATCGCGAGGCTCGTCGACGGTTCGCGGTTCCACGAATTCAAGGCGCGGTACGGGACCACGCTGGTCTGTGGCTTCGCCCGGATCGAGGGGTACCCGGTCGGGATTGTGGCGAACAACGGCATCCTGTTCGGTGAGAGCGCGTTGAAAGGCGCGCACTTTGTGGAACTCTGCGCCCAGCGGAAGACGCCACTCGTCTTCCTTCAGAACATAACTGGCTTCATGGTTGGCAAACAGTACGAGAATGCAGGCATCGCCAAAGATGGCGCCAAGATGGTGACCGCCGTGGCCTGCGCGAACGTCCCGAAATTCACCGTCGTCATAGGTGGCAGCTTCGGCGCGGGGAACTACGCGATGTGCGGCCGAGCGTACGGGCCGCGGCAGCTGTGGATGTGGCCAAACGCCCGCATCAGCGTGATGGGCGGCGAACAGGCCGCTTCGGTGCTGCTTCAGGTGCGGCTCGACCGTGGCGAGGAGCTTTCGGACGAAGAACAGGCGCGGTTCAAGGCGCCCACGATTGAGCGGTACGAGGAAGAGGGATCGCCCTATTTCAGCACGGCGCGCCTCTGGGATGACGGCGTGATCGACCCGCTGGACACCCGGCGCGTGCTCGCTCTGGGGATAGCGGCGTCGCTCAATGCGCCGTTCGAAGACACGCAGTGGGGCGTCTTCCGGATGTAATCTCGCGCCGGTGTCTGCCGCCGCCAGTCCGCGGCGAGAATTCATGCTCAGGAGAGGAAACGTATGGCAGGTCCGCTGGATGGCATCAGGGTGGTGGAGGTCGGCGTCTGGGTGGCCGGCCCATCGTGCGCCGCGGTACTCGCGGACTGGGGCGCGGACGTCATCAAGATCGAGCCGCCTGAAGGCGACCCTTTCCGCGGGCTTGGCGCGGCCTTCGGAGCGGTGATGAACCCGCCGTTCGAACTGGATAACCGTGGCAAGCGGAGCGTCGCGCTCAACCTGGACGTTGAGGATGCGCGGTACATCGCCGGGGACCTGATTGACCGCGCCGACGTGTTCGTTTCGAACATGCGGCCGCGGGCGCTTGAACGGATGGGACTGGGCTACGAGAAGCTTTCGGCGACCAACCCGGGTCTGATCTATTGCAACGTGGGCGCCTATGGGCCGCTGACGTCGGCTGCGAACCGGGCTTCGTACGATGTCGGCGCATTCTGGTCGCGGGCTGGCGTTGTCGCGGGCCTGACGGCCGCCGGCCAGGAGCCTCCGTTGCAGCGCGGCGGAATGGGTGACCACATGACCGGGACGAACGCGGCCGGGGCCATCGCCGCCGCGCTTTACAGCCGCGAGAAGACCGGCCGTGGCCAGCGTGTCGCCGTTTCGTTGATGCGCGTGGGTATCTACATGATGGGCTGGGACACCAATACGCAGCTGCGGACCGGACTTCCATTCGTCCCGCCGAACGACCGCCGCCATGCACCAAACCCGCTGATCAACCCGTTCAGCGACAGCGAGGGCCGCTGGTTCTGGCTGCTCATGCTGCAGGGAGACCGGCACTGGCCGGATTTCCTGCAATCGCTCGGCAACCCGCCGGAGCTCGCAGGCGACGAGCGCTTCCAGAGCATCCCGGGACGGCGGGACCACGCCGAGGAGCTGACTGCGCTCATCGACGCCATTCTCAAGACCAGGACCCTCGCGAAATGGGGGCCGATTTTCGACGAGCACGACGTCTGGTGGGCGCCGGTTCAGAATGTGGCCGAAGTCGTTGCGGACCCGCTGGCTGCCGAAGCTGGCGCGTTCGTGACCGTGGAGTCGCCTTCGGGGCCGCTCCGCCAGGTGAACACGCCGGCGGACTTCTTCGGGACACCGGCGCGGCCGGGCGCCTGGGCGCCGGAACTCGGCCAGGACACGGAGACAGTGCTCCTTGAAGAGCTGGGGTATGACTGGGACCGGATAGCTTCGCTCAAGGAACTTGGGGCGATCCCGTGAGCGAGCGGCGGCTCTGGCTGGCACGGCTGCCGGAGATGCGGCTCGCCTACTTCGAAGAGCTGTTGGAGGCTGCGCCTTCCGAGGACAGCGGCGTCGTTGCCGACTTCGCCGGGATGGGGCGGCTGTTCGACGCCTTCAATGAGTGGCGTGTGACCGTGCGTCCGGCTCTCGGACGAATCGACATCGCAGCGATCGGTTGGGCCATGCCACCCGCCGAGGACGGCCGGATCCCGTATCGCGCCTGTGTCCCGATTCGCAGCGATTACCGGCCACCAGAGCCGGCACGGACGACGTTCTTTCCGGGCGGGAGCTACTTCTACGCCTATGCCGACAACGTGGATGAGATCGAGGACGTGTCGGCGGCGGTGCGAGACGCACTTGGAGCGGCGGAGTTCCGTGCCCATTCCGGGCTCGTTGAGGTGTACAAGTTCCACTACAACCTCGACCAGCACCCCTGCGACTGCGGCTTCCTCGTGAAGAACCTGGACGGCAGCGAGCCAGTCATGGCTTCGAGCGGCCACAACGCGCCATTGCCTATTGCGCGGGGTTAGGCCTGACGCGGTTGCCCGGCGAGTCCCTGCTCCAGCCAGCCGATGTGCTCGTTGTAGTGGTCCCAAGTGTTGCCGTGAACCCAGCCGATGACCGGGTTCGCGTTCGGTGTTGGGTCGAACGGCTGGTAGGCGGAGTAGGGGAGATTGAGTTCGTCGATCGTTAGCGAATCGAGGATGTCGAGCAGGGCCCGGTGGGTTTGTTCGCTCTTCCGGGCCACCTCGACCACAGGCAACGAACCATCCCGCCCGGCGATGGACGCGTTGATGGCATCGGTGTCGTGAGACTCCCAGAGTTCGCTGGAGATACCCATGGCTTCGGGGCGGCGCTCTTTCCGGAGGAGGCCGAGGAGAGATTGCTCCCATGCCGCGAGATGTGCGACGTGCTGCTTCGGAGTCCAGCCGTCCCCAAGCGGCTGCTCCAGTTGCACCGCGTCTAACTGCCCCAGCAGGTCATGCAGCACACCCCAGCGCTCGTTGATCAGGGCAAGGAGTTCTGGTTTCGTCTCTGGCTCACCGTTCATGGTCTCCTCCTGCTGCGGGTCAACGGCGGTGTTGCTCATCGGTAACGCCAAACCAAAAGGCCCTCACGACGGAGGGCCTTTCGATGAGGATGCGAAACGACCCGTTAGGCCCTTGGCAGGCCGAGGCCGCGGGTGGCGATGATGTTCCGCTGGATCTCGCTCGTGCCGCCTTCGATGGTGTTGGCGATAGAGCGAAGGTACTGGTACTTGTACCGGCCGTAGAGACCAGCGTTCTGCATGGCATCGGTCTTGGAATCGAGCTGACCGTAGAGGCCGAACACCTTGAGGGCGGTGCGGGCGATGCGCTGGTTCAGTTCGGTGCCGTAGAGCTTGGCGACACTGGCCTCGTGACCCGGGGCGACGCCTTCTTTCGCCTGGATCGAGATGATCTTGAGGCTCATCTGGGTTGCGACGCCGGCTTCGACCATGCGGTCAACGAGTTCGTGGCGAATTGCCCCGTTCGCTTTCAGCTGGCTGGCGCCGTCGGTGCGAGCCAGCTTGACGAGGTCTTCGACACCCTGGCGCGCACCAACGGCGCCACCGATGTTCGAGCGTTCGAAGCTGAGCGTGGTCTGGGCGAGGTACCAGCCCCGGTTCTCCTCGCCGATGATGTTCTCCTTCGGGATGCGGACGTCTTCAAAGAACACTTCGTTGAACTCGTGCGTGCCCGGGAGGTTGATGAGGGGCCGGACGGTGACGCCGGGAGCCTTCATGTCGGCGATGAAGTAGGTGATGCCGCGGTGCTTTGGCGCCTCGGGGTCGGTCCGGGCGAGGAGGATCATCCACTTGGCCACATGGCCGCCGGAGGTCCAGATCTTCTGGCCGTTCACCACGTAGTCGTCCCCGTCGCGGATGGCGCGCGTCTGGAGGCTGGCGAGGTCGCTGCCGGAGCCCGGTTCGCTATAGCCCTGGCACCACACCGTGTCGCCCTCCAGGATCTCCGGCAGGTACTTCTTCTTCTGGTCCTCGGTCCCGTGGACGATGAGGGTGGGTCCGGCGAAGCCGGTGGCGATGCCGCCCGGGCGGGGTGCGCGAGCCTCAGCCATCTCCCAGTTGAAGATGAACTGCTCCATCACGCTCATCCCAGCGCCGCCGTACTCCTTCGGCCACGCCGGAGCGACCCAGCCGCGCTCGGAGAGCTTCTTGACCCACGCCTTCCATGCGTCGCCGCTGCCTCCGAAGCCTTCGCCGCGAGCGATATTCTTCGGCGCTTCCTTCTCGATGAAGTCGTGCACTTCCTTGCGGAATGCGGCCTCTTCGGGCGTATCGCGATAGTCCATCAGGTTCCTCGAATGTGTTGTGAGGGCATTGTCGAACGTGTCGTGCCGGTTGTCGATTACTGGCCGAGGGCCGCGAGGGTGCGGTCGAGGTCCGCGGACGTGCGCACCTCGCGCATGAGCTTCAGGAAGACGCCGACATCCTG
>JBDHWA010000209.1:0-4659 GCA_039809945.1 Dehalococcoidia bacterium
GCTGGCCCTACTTCACTGGCGCAAGGTCGAACGCGTACGTCTCGATGACCGGGTTCGCCAGCAGACGGCTGCACATCTGGTCGACCTGCGTCGCTGCGTCCTTCGCGTCCGTGGCGTTGAGGGTGACCTGGAAGTAACGGCCCGAGCGGACGCCGGTCACCGAAGCGAACCCGAGCGAGCCGAGTGCGCTGCCGATCGTGATACCTTCCGGGTCGTTCACGGTTGGCTTGAGCGAGACATAGACCCGCGCGAGGAAGGTTCCTGGCTTCGCCGGCTTCGTCTCCTTCGCGGACTTCCTGACGGCGTCCTTGCCGCCCTTTTTCGACGTGTCTTTCTTGCTCATTCTGCAAGCTCCTGTCCGGTCAACATGCGATATGCGGTGCGGTAGCGTTCGGTGGTGGCAGCCACCACGTCGGCGGGGACATCAGGGAGGGGCGTGCCCTCTTTCCAGCCGGTCTTCGCCAGCCAGTCGCGGACCGGCTGCTTATCGAACGACTGCTGGGCGCCGCCGGGGCGGTACTGGTCGGCGGGCCAGAAGCGGCTGCTGTCAGGCGTCAGCACCTCATCGATGAGGATGACCTCCTCGTTCCAGTAGCCGAACTCCAGCTTCGTGTCGGCGATGATAATGCCGCGTTCGAGGGCGACGGCGTGGGCATAGTTGTAGACGGCGAGGGTGCGGATCCTCATCGCGTTGGCCGTCTCTTCCCCGACGATCTCTTCGAGCTGTTCGTACGAAATGTTCTCGTCGTGCCCAACGTCTGGCTTCGTGCTTGGCGTGAAGAGCGGCGTGGCGAGGCGGTCCGATTCGCGCAGGCCGGCCGGCAGCGGGATGCCGCAGATGGCGCCAGTGCGCTGGTAATCCTTCCAGCCCGAACCGGCGATGTAGCCGCGGGCGATGCACTCCGCGTTGAGGCGTTTCGCCTTGCGCACGAGCATCGACCGGCCGAAGTACTCAGGGCCGAGCGGGAAGGGCACGAGGCCCTTGTTCTCCTCGGTAATCACGGCGATGAAGTGGTTCGGCACGACCTCTTTGATGCGTTCGAACCACCAGGCCGACAGTTGCGTGAGGATGCGGCCCTTCTGCGGGATGCCGGCGGGGAGCACCACATCGGCGGCCGAGATCCGGTCCGTAGCGACGATGAGGAGGCGGTCGCCGAGGTCGTAGGTGTCGCGCACCTTGCCGCGGTAGGTGCGGTTCGGCAGGTCTGACTCGAGAAGGACGGCGGTCATGGGTTCGGTTCCTTCGCGGAGAGATAGAACAGGGTAGTGGACGTGGCGAGGAACGCGGCGACAGGGATGAGCGCCACGCCGACGGCGAAGATCGCGACTGACTGGTAGACGAGGTCAACGTCGCGGCCGGGGTCGGTCCCGAACGGCGCCACGGCGATGGCCATCAGGATGCTCAGCCCGATGAGGAGGATGAGCGCGAAGGGGATTGCCGTGAGAACGAGCGCGAAAAAGGACCACATCCGGCCGCGCAGGATTCGCCAGCTCTCGCTGAGCGAACCGATGAGGGGTTTCCCTTCGAGCAGGTGAACCTGCAGCGCCAGGCCCCAGCGGATGAGGAAGTAGAGCATCACGATGATGCCGATGGCTGAGATGAGGACGATGCCGTAGAAGATGGCCCCGATGAGGAGGAGACCGCCCATCCGTGTAAAGGCGGGGTCGAGGGCATTCGCGAGGCTCACCGGCTTGTCGCGCATGATGCCGGCCACGGACACCATGGTTGCGCCGCCGCCCACGAGCGAGAAGAGCGCCTGGGCAGCGCCGACGATCACCATCGTCAGGCGGATGCCGTTCGGCGCCGTGTTTATCCAGTCGAACGAGTCGAACTTCGCGTCCGGGTAGCGGCTGTTGAAGAGGTAGAAGAAGACGACAGCCGTGATGACTGCGAAGGGCAACTGGGTCACGGCGATTGGCAAGAGCGTCTCGCGAGGATGGGCGCGCATGACGCCGAGAGCGCGCAACCAGGTTGCATCCGGCCGTTTTGGGGGTGGCAGGACGAGCGGCGGTTGTTCGTTCACAGCCCGAGGCGCTCGAAGGTCGCGCCGATGTTGGCCAGGTAGAAGGTGTAGTCGAACAGGCCGCGCAGTTCGCTTTCGGTGAGGCGGCTGGTCACGTCGGGGTCGGCCATCAGGAGGTCGAAGAAGGGTTTGCGGCCGTTCCAGGCTTCCATGGCGTTGCGCTGGACAATGACGTAGGCGTCCTGGCGGCTCATGCCGGTTTCGATGAGCGCGAGCAGCACACGCTGCGAGAAGACGAGGCCGTAGGAACGGTCGAGGTTCTCCTTCATGTGCTCGGGGAAGACGGTCAGGCGGTCCATCACGCCGGTGAAGATGGAGAGTGCGTAGTCCAGCACGAGCGTGGCATCGGGGAGGACGATGCGCTCGGTCGAGGAGTGCGAGATGTCCCGCTCATGCCACAGTGCGATGTTCTCCATGGAGGTCAACGCATAGCCGCGGAGGACGCGGGCGAGGCCGGTCACGCGCTCGCAGAGCTCGGGGTTGCGCTTGTGCGGCATCGAACTCGATCCGGTCTGGCCCTCGTCGAAGGGCTCTTCGGCTTCGCGCACTTCGGTCTTCTGGAGCGCGCGGATCTCGGTGGCAAACTTCTCCAGCGAGCCGCCGATGAGGGCGAGCGTGGTCACGAACTGGGCGTGCCGGTCGCGCTGGATGATCTGGGTGCTGGCCGCTTCGATCCCGAGGCCGAGCTTATTGCAGACGATCTCCTCGAGTGCGGGCGGGACCGAAGCGTGCGTACCGACGGTGCCCGATATGGCACCGACGGCAACGGCCTCGCGCGCCTGTTCCAGCCGCTTGCGGTTGCGGCGCATCTCATCGACCCAGACTGCGAGCTTCAGGCCGAAGGTCGTCGGTTCGGCGTGGACGCCATGGGTGCGGCCCGTGCAGAGCGTGTTGCGGTGAGTCTTCGCCTGGCGTTCGATGACCGCGGAGAGGCCATCGAGGCCCTTCAGCAGGAGGTCGCAGGCGTCGCGGAGCTGGAGGCCGGTCGCCGTGTCCCAGACGTCCGAAGAGGTGAGGCCGAAATGGACGTAGCGGCTCTCTTCGCCCAGCGTCTCCTGGACGGACCGCAGGAATGCCGTCACATCATGGTGGGTGATGCTGATGTACTCATTGATCTTGGCCACATCGAAGCCGGCGTCGCGGCGGATCTTGGCGGCCGCTTCAGCCGGGATCTGGCCCAGTTCCGCCCACGCCTCGCAGGCGGCGACTTCAACGTCGAGCCAGCGCTGGAACTTGTTCTGGTCGCTCCAGACGGCGGACATTTCGGGGCGGGAGTAACGGGGAATCACCGGCACATGGTACCGGGATCCCCCCACTCGTAACAGCGAATCGGTGTCTCCGCAGGCTAGATGACGCCGAGAGCGAGCATCGCGTCGGCCACCCGCAGGAAGCCGGTGATGTTCGCGCCAACGACGTAGTTTCCGGGTGAGCCGTATTCCACGGAGGTCTCGTACACGTTGCGGTGGATGCCGCGCATGATCTGATCCAGGCGCTGCTCGGTGTAGTCGAAGCTCCAGGAATCGCGGCTTGCGTTCTGCTGCATCTCCAGCGCCGAGGTGGCAACGCCGCCGGCGTTCGCGGCCTTGCCCAGCCCGAAGGCGACGTTCGCCTCGGTGAAGGCGCGGATGGCGTCGGGCGTGGCGGGCATGTTCGCGCCTTCGACGACCGCGACGCAGCCGTTCTTGATAAGGGCGGCGGCATCGCGCCCGTTCAGCTCGTTCTGGGTGGCCGACGGGAAAGCGAGGTCACAGGGGATCTCCCAGATGCGGCCGTGGGGAACGTAGCGGCTCTCTTTCTTGCGTTCGCTGTATTCGGCGATGCGGACGCGTTCGACTTCCTTGAGTTGCTTGAGGAGCTGGAGGTCGATCCCGGACTCGTCATAAATCACGCCATCGGAGTCGGAGCAGGCGACGACGCGCGCGCCGAGCTGGGAGAGCTTCTGGATGGTGTAGATGGCGACGTTCCCGGAGCCGGAGACGACGCAGGTCTTGCCTTCGATCTCCTGCCCGCGGACGGCGAGCATTTCGCGGGCGAAGAAGACGGCGCCGTAGCCGGTGGCCTCGGTACGGACGAGAGACCCGCCCCAGTTGAGCCCCTTGCCGGTGATAACGCCGGATTCGTACTGGCTGGTGATGCGCTTGTACATGCCGAAGAGGTAGCCGATTTCGCGGCCGCCAACGCCGATGTCGCCGGCGGGGACGTCCTGGTACTCGCCGACATAGCGGTGCAGTTCGAGCATGAAGCTCTGGCAGAAGCGCATGATCTCGTTGTCCGACTTGCCCTTGGGGTCGAAGTCGGCGCCGCCCTTGCCGCCGCCGATGGGCAGACCGGTGAGGGCGTTCTTGAAGATCTGTTCGAAGCCGAGGAACTTGATGATCCCGAGGTAGACGGAGGGATGGAAGCGGAGACCGCCCTTGTAGGGACCGAGGGCGCTGTTGAACTGGACACGGAAACCGCGGTTGACGTGGAGTTCGCCGTTATCGTCCTGCCAGGGGACGCGGAAGATAATCTGGCGCTCGGGTTCGCAGATCCGCTCGATCATCTTGCATTCGACGAGTTCGGGGCGCTTGGCCAGCACCGGGGAGAGCGATTCGAGGACCTCGCGGACGGCCTGGTGGAATTCGGCCTCGCCCGG
>JBDHWA010000210.1:0-4619 GCA_039809945.1 Dehalococcoidia bacterium
GTTCGAACGCTGCGGGTGGTCGCCTGTACGCTTGCCGGATGACGATTGCCGCAGTGTTCCTTGACGTGGATGGCGTCATTAACGACCACGCCCTTAATCCCGGCATGTGGGACGCCCACTTCGGCGAGGTGCTCGCCCCCGTGCTCGGCGGGGATGCCCGCGCCTGGGGCAAGGCGAACCGCGCGGTCTTTCCGGCCATCTGGGCGCGAAACGAAAGCTGGGGCACGGACCCCATGACCCGCATCCGGACAGAGGCGGCCGAGACCATCGGCGCCATGGCCGAATACCTCGGGATGGCCCGGCCGGCGCCAGACCAGTGTTTCGACCTGTTGCGGGCGGCCGACGTTCACATCGCGGCGACGGCCGAGGCGGCCTTCCCGTTCGCCGCTGAGGCTATCCGGGCGCTGGCGGCGCGCCTGCCCGTGCACACGGCGACCGGCAACCCATCGTGGCGGGTCGAAGCGCTCCTCAACGGCCTCGGCGTGCGCGAACTCGTGGGCGTCCTCGCCGGACCGGACCTGGTGAACATCTGGAAAGGCGGCCCCGTCTACTACGAGCGTGTGTTTGCGGCGGCGGAGGTCGCGCCAGCGGAGGCGCTTGTCGTGGACGATTCGGAGAAGTGCCTCGCCTGGGCAGCCGAAGCAGGCGCGCAAACGGCCCACATTACGTCCGAAGCCTGTCCCTGCCCGGCAACCCGGCATCTCGCCACCCTCGCCGAAGTACCCGCCCTGGAGCTGATAGCTGACCGCTGAAAGCGGATACCCACCGGCTGCTAGAATCCCTCCACCCTGACCTCTACCCATCCGAAGGAGTGCCCCATGAAGTTCGGCGTCCAGATGTTCCCGACCGATTACGCGATCCCGCCGGCCGAGCTGGCGAAAGCCTGCGAAGACCTCGGCTTCGAATCGCTCTTCTTCCCCGAGCACACGCACATCCCGACGAGCCGGCGGACGCCATGGCCGGGCGGCGCGCCCCTGCCGATGGAGTACTCGCACACGCACGACCCCTTCGTTGCCAGTGCCATGGCGTTCGCCGTGACGAAGACCCTGAAGGTCGGCACCGGCATCTGTCTCGTCATCGAACGCGACCCGATCACGCTCGCGAAGGAAGTGGCCAGCGTCGACTTCCTCTCCGGCGGGCGCTTCCTCTTCGGTATCGGCGGCGGCTGGAACGAGGAGGAGATGGAGAACCACGGCACCGTGCCGCGCCTGCGCTGGCGCATCCTCCGCGAGCGCATCCTCGCGATGAAGGAGATCTGGACGAAGGACGAGGCCGAGTACCACGGGAAGTTCGTGAACTTCGACCCCATCTGGTCGTGGCCGAAGCCGGCCCAGAAGCCGCACCCGCCGGTCATGATCGGGGGCGCAGGGCCGCGCACGCTCGACCGCGTGGTTGAGTACGGCGACGCCTGGATGCCGATCGGCGGTCGGTCCGGCGCGGTCCTCGGGAAGATGGTTGCCGAGTTGCAAGAGAAGGCGAAGGCGGCGGGCCGCGGTCCGATCCCGGTTTCCGTCTTCGGCGTGCCGCCCTCCCAGGAAGTCATCGAAGGCTACGCCGCGATGGGCGTCGAGCGTGTGCTCTTCGGCCTGCGCCCCGAGACGGCCGACAAGGTCATCCCGGCGCTCAAGCACTACGCCGAGGTCGCCGGCCTGTAGGGCGTTCGAACCCCGGCGCTCAGACCACCTTCAGCGGCGTCCACTCGCCTTCGGGCAGTTCGACTTCGATGGCGTCGCCGGGCCGGATGACGCCGCCGCTGAGCACCACGCCCATGATCCCGGCCTTGCGCACGAGGTTGCCCTCTGCATCGCGGTCGAGGACGGCCTGCATGAGACCGTCCTGGTAGCCGTCGATCTGCGCGCACGGATTGCGCAGGCCGGTCACGCGCACGGTCGCTTCGCCGAAGCGGAGGAGCGTGCCAACCGGCAGGCCGAGCAGGTCGACGCCGCGCGTGGTGATGTTCTCGCCCATCTCGCCGGGCTTCACCGCGTATCCCTTGCCGCGCACCTCGTCGAACAATTCGGCATGGATGAGGTGGACCTGGCGGAGGTTCGGCTGGGTGGGGTCCGCCTTCACCCGCGAGCGGTGCTTCACCGTCACCCCGAGGTGCGCATCCCCTTCGACGCCGAGGCCCTCGACCAGCGTGATTGCCTCCTGGACCGGTTTCGAAAACGTGTGCGTGGGGCTGACACTGACGGCGACGACGGTTCCGGTGGTGGTTTGCATGCCCTCATCGTGGCAGTCCGCGCGATGGTTCGCCACCGCCCCGGCCGGGGCGCGGTGTAGACTCGCGCGATGGCGTTCGAACTGTCGGCCTCGGTGGTCCTCTGGCGCGGCCCGGAGATCCTCGTGATGAAGCGGGCCGGCGGGTTCTCCGCGGGCGGCTGGTTCATCCCCGGCGGGCACCTCGAAGCCGGCGAACGGCCAGATGAAGCGGCCGCCCGCGAGGTCTTCGAAGAGACCGGCATCACCGTCGCTGCGGGTTCGCTCCGGCTCGTCGATGTCATGACCTACGAGACCGGCAACGGGACGGCGCACACCATCATCTACAACGGCGACTGCCCGCCCGGCGCCGAAGCGGCGATCAATGATGAGCACGTCTACTCGCGCTGGATGACACCGGAGGCGTACATCGCGCGCTTTCTCGACGGCGAGATGATTCGCGCCCGCGGCGCCGGCGAAGCCGCCGTGGCCCTCGCCGCCGAAGTCGCCCGCGTGGTGCGTTCGGCAGCAGCGGCGCGGGGGCAAGGGCCGGCCGAGAGTGGTATGGTTCGGGAATGAGCGCGCACCCCGTGGCGGACACCACCCACCAACGGGTACAGATCCGGATCCCCGGCTGGCTCATCCTGCTCGTGCTGGTCATCACCGTTGGCTGGTGGATCGGCGGGCGTGTGACCGGCGGCGACTCGGCGGACGAGATGGACTTCCCTGCGCGGGTCACTCGCCTCGATTCGAGCATCGAGAACCGCGTGCTGAGTGTGACGCTGCTGGTCGAAGCCAACGGGACGTTTGACCCGCGGACCCTGGCCATCACCATCGTCCTCGATGACCAGAGTCAGCTGAGCGCTGGCATTCGAGACGTGCGCGAAGGCGCCTGGCACAACCGCAGTTCGATCATCACGGTGGATCGGCTTCTCCCGGAGGGACGCACGGCCATCGCTATCGCCATCGAGGGCGGCAACGGTGGCACAACGGTGGCCCTTCCCGGGGAGGCTGCGCGGTGAACCGCGTCGCGCGCCTGCTCAGTCCGCCCGGCGCTGTGATCGACGTCGCAATCCCGCGGTGGCTCGTCGGCAGCCTGCGCCTCATCGTGGCCGGGGCGATCCTCGGCGCTCTCGCGCTCGCTGCCGGGGCGCTCGTTGTCCAGCGGGGCGGCTCGGATCATGCGACTGCAGGCGGCGCGTTCGAGCTCGTGGCCGCCCGGTTCGAGGACCGGCCTGTGCGTTACGAAGTTCGCGTCACGGCCGCCGCCCGCCCGATGGAGCGCCTCGACCGGGAGTGGACGCTGCTCCTCTCGTCCGGCTCGGTTCACTGGGCCAATGTTGTCGAAGGGCCGGCGAGACTTGCTGCCGGGCAATCCGCGACGGTCGTCCTCAGCTTCGCCTTCGAACCCACGCCCGCGGAGGGGGAGCCGGTGGCGCTGCGCTGGGACCCGGACCGGAAGGTCACCGCATCGGTTGACCTGCGCACGCAGCCCTGAATCTCAGGCTGCCGCCTCTTCGCGGCCGGGCCTGAGCACGCTCACCGGGGCCGTCCGCGACGGGCGTTCGAACCGCTTCGCCACCTGCCAGCTCACGGCGATGACCAGCCCGCCGAGCGCCATATCGAAGAAGAGGTGGTTCGCGCTGGCCACAATCGCCCAGGTCATCACCACCGTGAGAAGGACGGCGCCGGCGCGCAGGGCCCGGCTCCGGCTGTTCACCCAGATGGCGGCCGAGGCCATCGCAATCCATCCGAAGTGGAAACTCGGGATGGCCGCGTATTCGTTCAGGATGAGTGACGGCTGCGCGTAATCGACGTGGGTGTTGCCGCCAAAGACCGTATCGACGAAGCCGAGGTCGTACCCGTGCGCGGCCATGAGCCGCGGCGGCGCCGCCGGGACGAGCCAGTAGAAGGCCAGCCCGATGACCATCGAGACGAACATCACATTGCGCATGAAGCGGAACGCCTGCCGGTCGCGGAACCAGAGCCAGCCGCCGACGACGGCGAGAACCGGGAAGTGGAGATAGGCGTAGGTGAAGTTCGCGAACTCCTTGACCGCGTAGAAGCGGATGGAGATCTCCTGCACTTCTGGCTCCCAGAAGAGGTGGAGTGCGCGTTCGAACGCAACGAGATGGCGCGTCACATCGACCGAATAGCCGAGACGGTCCGGGGCTGCGCCGCGGAGCAAGAAGTACACGCCGATGACCGAGAGCACGATGCCGAAGTCACGGCCGAAGAGCGCAGCGCGTTCGAGGGCAACGGTTGGCAGTGGGCGCCGCAGCGGGCGGGTGCTTGCGATCGGCCGGTAAGGGATGGGTCGAATGGCCACCTGGGCGCCTCCTTTGCTCTTGCATGGGCCTGCCGGGGGCAGGCTGCGGTTTATGGTGCGAACCGGGGACGTCCCGGGCGTCAGTCTTTCG
>JBDHWA010000211.1:0-4613 GCA_039809945.1 Dehalococcoidia bacterium
TCGTAGGTGATCCCGAGACCTTCCATCGTCCCGGTTGCGTTGTTTTCGTAGACGATGTCCGACTCGGCGACGAGCCGTTTCAAGATGTCGAGTCCCTCGGGGCGCCGGAGGTCGACGGTGAAGCTCTTCTTGTTCCGGTAGAGACTCACGAAGGTTGGGTTGTAGTCCCACGGGCGTTCGCCGGGAACATTGTTTGGAAGTCCGCCAGACCAGGCGATACCGTTCGTCAGGAGAATCTGCGGCGGCCGGGCGATGGCGCCGCGGGTCATTGGCTGAAAGACGAACGGGTTCTCCGGCTTGATAACCTCCGCGCCGAGGTCGCCGAGCATCATCGTTGCGTAAGGCCCCGCCCAGACGACGCAGAGGTCGATGACGCGGATACCTTCGAGTGGTTTGGGCGTGGTCACGCGACTCCTCCTGAGGCGGCGGTGATGGCTTCGGGCGAAAGGCCAACTTCGGTCAGGACCTCGGCGGTGTGCTGTCCGAGGAGCGGCGCTGCACGCCGCAGTTGCCATCCTCCCTTCTCCATCCGCAACGGCCGTCCAGGGATGGTCACCTCGCCCAGTTCGGAGTGCTCGGTCTTCGACCAGAAGCCGCGTGCCCGGAAAGCCTCGTCAACGAAAAGGTCTTCCATCGTGAACATGGGTCCGCACATGACCTTCGCGGCTCGGGCCGCTTCCCAAATTTCGCGTTTCGTCCGCTCGATGCACCAGGTGATGAAGTTGCCGTTCCAGTCTTCGATGACTGCCGGGTTCATTCGCTGGATTGGGTCGCTGTACCGCGGATCCGCGAGCCATTCGGCATTGCCGAGCATCTCGGCGATGCGGTCAGGACGGAGGCCCGCATTGGTGAAGTCTACGTAGCCGTCGGCGCAGGGGTAGATGCCCTGGGGCATCCCGCCGCCGTGGCTGGCCAGGCGGAGGGTCTTGCGGCCGCTGAACTGGAAGGCGATCGCTGTCGCATGCCGTCGGTCCACGCCGCCGAAATGCGTCTCGGCGAGCGAGATGTCGACATGCTGGCCGATGCCGTGCCGCTTCGAGGCGAAGAGCGCGCCCATCATCCCGACGGCGATGGCTGAGCCGGACTCGAAGAGTGCCGCGGTGCCGGCCATTTTCACGGGTTCGCGGTCGGTTTCGCCCATTGAGTACATCTCGCCTGCGAAGGCGTAGAGCACCAGGTCAGAGAGAAGGTAGTCACGGTAGGGGCCGGTCTGCCCGAAGTTCGAGACCGAGATGACAGGCAGCGACGGGTTGATGTCGCGGAAGAAGCCATAGCCCGCTCCGAGCGCCTCCAGCTTCCCCGGCGCGAAGCTCTCGATGACGACGTCCGCTGTCTTCGCGAGGGCGGCGAGCGCGTCAATGCCTTCGGGGCGCTTGAGGTCCAGCACGACTGACCGCTTGTTGCAGTTGAGATAGAAGAACGTGCCCGAACGCTCGGGGTGTTCGATACCGTCTTTGAAGGGCGGCAGCTTGCGCGCGATGTCGCCCCCGGGGCG
Source organism: Dehalococcoidia bacterium (assembly GCA_039809945.1). Lineage (GTDB taxonomy): Bacteria > Chloroflexota > Dehalococcoidia > Tepidiformales > Tepidiformaceae > Amarobacter. The sequence continues at coordinate 1,496 of JBDHWA010000211.1, forward strand.
TTCGATCTTGACGACATCGGCGCCGAAGTCCGCGAACAACCGGGTGGCATACGGTCCGGCGATGTGATGGGTGAGGTCCAGGACGCGCACATTGTCGAGTGCCTGCACGAGCGCCTCCGAAAGGTGATTGGCTGACCGTGGTGGTCGGCCGAACTCTAGCAGAGGCGGCGATCCCGGCGCATCCCGGCGCATTCGGCACACCACCCGTAGAATCCGGCCTCAGCAACTTCCCGGAGGCCCCTCATGACCGTCCGCTACCAGGACTGGCGCGATGACTACCAGTCGCGACTGAAGACAGCCGACCAGGCCGTGGAAATCATCAACGAAGGGGACCTGGTCTCGATCACCATCCTCTGCCCGGCGCCGCTGCTGACCGCGTTCATCGCCCGCGCCCAGAAGCTCTCTCGAGTCGACTTCCGGACGCTGGCGCCGGGCAACCCGGACCTCTTCAACCCGGCCTCGTTCAACGGCGAGAAGGAGATCGAGATCTTCATCGGCGATGCAATGCGCCCGGCGCACGACGCGAAAGTCGCCACCTACCTGCCGAACACATTCATGCTCGGGATGAAGGCGTTCGATGCCGGACGCAGCGAGGCGCGGATGCCGGACGTGTTTCTCACGCCATGCAGCCCGCCGAACGAGCAGGGCTACGTTCACTTCGGCCCGCACATGTGGCAGCGCAAGTCCTATGCCCAGCGCTGCAAGAAGACGATCGCCATCGTCGACCCGAACATGTCGATGGTTCACGGCGATGTCTGGATGCATGTGAGCGAGATCGACACCTTCATCGAAGGCGCCATCACGCAAGTTGACTTCGGGGCGGTCGAAGAGCGGATTCGAACGCTCTCGCCCGAACCGTTCCGGGAGGAGCTTCTGGATCTGCTCGGCAAGACCACGCCGGAGCAGCTCAGCCTCGTGGAGCAGATGTTCCACGCGTTCCCTCCGGAGATGCTGAAGACGTCGCTCGGGATGGTGCCGGTGGACCCGGCGGCGCAAAGCATCGCCGACCACTTGCGGCAAATCATCCGGGACGGCGACACGATCCAGGTTGGCGTTGGCCAGCCCTCTTCGCTCATGTTCAAGGCGGGCGCCTTTGATGACGCGAAGCACCTCGGAATTCACACGGAGTTGGGGTCGCCCGGACTCGCGAAGCTCTGGGCGCGTGGCATTGTGGACGGGTCCCGGAAGACGCTCTTCCCGGGCAAGTCCGTCGCTGTCGCCTGGACCGGCTGTGACGGCGAGGACCTCAAGATCATCGCCAACAACCCGGCGTTCGAACTGCATCAGCCCGAAAACATCCTGAACCCGGCGTTCATGTCGCAGAACCACCAGATGACCTCGATCAACAGCGCGATCGCGGTCGACCTGCTCGGACAGATCGCCAGTGAGGACCGCTTCGGCGGGCACATGGTCAACGGCACCGGCGGCCAGCCGGATACGCACATTTCCGCGGCTCTCTGCAAGGACGGCCGGGCGGTCACCGTCATGCGTTCGACGGCCCTTGAAGGGTCTATCTCCAAGGTGGTCGCGAAACACGATGCGGGCACGCTTGTCACCATCCCGCGCTACCTGGCGGATACGATCATCACGGAGTGGGGAGTCGCCCGCTTGCTGGACAAGAACCATAGGCAGCGCGCCGAGGAACTCATTTCCATCGCTCATCCTGATTTCCGGGCCGAACTGCGGAAAGAAGCGACAGAACTCTGGGGTTAGGCGCCCGCGTTGGTCAGGTCAGCCTCGGTGGCTTCCGGGTCTCGCCGGAGGGCGCCGAGGTTGAAGCTGAGCTGCTCCCGGCCGAAGAGCAGGAACGCCGCGCCAATCAGACTCACCGGGACCACGTTCACAAGGTGGGCGAGGATGGCGAAGCTCAGTGCTGTTCCGCTCGCGACGTGGAACGGGAGAAGCGAGAGCGTGGCCGCGGCGTGGAACACGCCTACGTAGCCCGGTGATGACGGGATAAGCATCGCCAGGTTCGTTGTGCAGGTAAGCAGCACGGCCACCGCGATTGGCGCATCAATGTGGCACGCTCGCATCAACAGGTAGTTGATGGCGAACGCGCCAATCCACGCTCCCCACGACCATCCCCAGATGGAGACGACGTGGCGGCGCGAGAACAGCTGACGGAACCCTTCGGAGAAGGACACTGCTTCCTCGCGAAGGCGGCGGTTGCCCGGCACGAGCGCATCGAGGTGGCCCCGCTGCGCCAGCCTGCCGAGGTGCCGCCGGAAAAGCGTGGCCACGAGCGCCAGCAGCACCACCATCGCCACGACCAGCCACGCGAACTCGAGGATGTCCTTGTAAGCGGCCGGCACTGGCAAGAACGGGCTGACGATCAAGAACCCGGCGAGGAGCGTGACCGTGTCGGTCACGCGCTCGGTTAGAAGCGACGAAAGGACGTGCCCGAAGCGAACCCCAGGTTGCCGGGTAGTCATGGCCACGCGCGCGACGTCGCCGAGGCGAGCCGGGAGCACGTTGTTCAAGAGGAAGCTGATGTGGAGGATCCGGTATAGCCGGGGAGTCGTGACGCCTGAGCCGTCGGGCAGGAGCAGGCGCCACCGGACCGTCTTGGCGATGAGCGAGGCCACGAGGCAGGTCACGGCCAGCCCAATGAAGAGCGGGTCAGCGGACTTGAGGGCCGCCTGCGTACTGGACCAGGGGATGAGGCGGAACAACAGCGCCGCGCATACGGCGGTGATGGCGAGGCCAATGAGGAATCGTCCGACGGATCTCATGTGCTTCGATAATCGGCCCAATACCGTAAGGATCTCATACTCTCGCGCTTCCGTCAGCGGGCAATAGTCCGTACGCTCGAAGTAATGCGCCAGCCCCGGGGCCGCACCGAACTCCCGGCCCACAGGGCTCCTGGTTCGCTGCTTCCACTTCACATCACGCGGGATTCCCTGTTCCTGGTTGTCCAGGTGGCCACGCTGCTCGCGATGGCGGCCACAGTCGCGACGCGAGTATGGCAGGACCACGCATGGTTCGGTTTCCTGCTCGTTGGCCTCGCCGGGGCAGCCTGGGCGCCGGAGCTGCATCGCCGTCGCGAACGGATCTGGTGGTTCGCCTTCGTCGCCGGCATCTTCGCCTACACGCTGCTGCGCTCACTGGCAGACGAGAC
>JBDHWA010000212.1:0-4591 GCA_039809945.1 Dehalococcoidia bacterium
GGCGCAGAACGCGGCATCCTGATTCGCAACGCCGAAGTCCTCGAACGGACGAAGAACCTGGACGTCATCGTGCTCGACAAGACCGGCACCGTGACCGAAGGCCGCCCGCAGGTGCTCGAAATCGAACCGCTTGGAGATATGCATGCAGCCGAGCTGCTCCGCTGGGCCGCAGCTGCCGAATCACCCAGCGAGCACCCTCTCAGCCGCGCGATCGTCGACCGTGCCGTAGAAGACGCCATCGACCTGCCGGCAGCAAGCCAGTTCGAGGCCATCACCGGGCGGGGTGTCCAGGCCATGGTCGAGGGCAAGCTCGTCCTCGCCGGCAGCCCGGCACTGTTCACCGAGTACGGCTTCCCACTCGAAGGGGCTCCGGCGAACGCTGCAACTGCGCTCGAACAGAATGGCCGGACCGCCATCCTCGTCGCCGTGGACGGCCGCCTCGAAGGGGTGCTCGGCATCTTCGACGACGTAAAGCAGAACGCTCCCCGGGCGGTCGCCGCCCTCAAGCAACGCGGCCTGCGCGTCGTGATGATGACGGGTGACAACGAGAGCGCCGCCGCTGCTGTGGCCAACCGCGCCGGTATCGATGAGTTCCGGGCCGGCGCGCGACCGGAGGACAAGCTTGCCTTCGTGCGCGACCTCCAGGCCCAGGGGCTCTCCGTCGCCATGGTCGGGGATGGCATCAACGACACTCCCGCGCTCGCCCAGGCTGACATCGGAATCGCGATGAGCACCGGCACCGACGCGGCAATCGAGGCCGGGGACATAACGCTGCTGCACGGCGACGTCTCGAAGATCGCGGAGTCTGTGGCGCTCTCGCGCTCCACGCTCTCCACGATTCGCCAGAACCTCGTCTGGGCGTTCGGCTATAACGTGGTGACCATCCCGGTGGCTGCGCTGGGCTTGCTCAACCCCGTGTTGGCCGGTGCAGCCATGGCCTTTAGCTCGGTGAGCGTGATGGCGAACAGCCTGCGCCTGCGGACGAAGGCGCGGAAGCTCGCCGAAGCCAGCGGGAACAGCTATTCAGCGCCGAAGCAGAACGCCCTTGCCGCCAGCCGCGGGCCGATCCTTGCGATGGCCAGCGCCACCGCGCTCCTCGTCCTGCCCCTCGTGGTCTTCACCGGCATCGACCGTGACTGGTTCGGGGGCGGCGAGGCAGCTATGCCCGCGGGCGCCGTCCGCGTCGAGCTTTCGAACTGGAAGATCGCACCGTCGGCTACGGAACTGCCAGCGGGGACCGTCACGTTCGACGCGGTCCATCTCGCGGAGGACCACGCCCACGGCGATGCCGCCGCCGGAAAAGCCCACGACCTCGTGGTCAGCCGGAAGCTGGCCGACGGCAGCTTCGAACTGGTAGCCAGGACGGGCGCTATCCCGGCCGGTAAGCAGGAGTTGCTGAAGGTCGACCTCGTGCCCGGTGAGTACCTGCTCTCCTGCGACGTTGTCGAGGAGGTTGGCGGCAAGACGGTCTCACACACGGTGGAAGGGATGGTGGCGACGATCCGGGTCGTCGAACGGTAACCCGGAGTCACGTTGTCGTGTAATCGTCGCTATTGCCTTCTCTTGGCGGGATGTGTAGCTTCTCCCCGGCAGAGGCCCCGGCGCGGCCTTTGCCGGAAGGAGCGATCAATCGAATGAACCGTTGGTTCCAGAAAATGCGGGGGGGGGGGGCAGGCTCTTAGCGCTGGCCGCCACCCTCGCGTTCGCACTAGGCACGGTTGCCCCGGCTGCCGCCATGACCGTCAACACCGATTCCTGGAGTTGCACATGGTCGGCATCGACCAACTGGCAGGGTTCAGGAGCGGTGAGCAGTACCGCAGCTAGTTCCTGCGCCGTGACCAGCGCAGTCCAACTGGCCTATTCGTACGGTGGTTCGTGGTATTCGAATTCGTACGTAATCGGGACAACATACGCAAGCGACTCGGTCTCGTTGTCGATTTCGGAGGCGTTTTCACGCCACCAGATCGGTGTCTCGGGTCATGGGTGGGGACAGGAGGAGTACACATGGGTTCCCTGATTCAACGACTTTTCAGCTGGCAAGCCGCCGTGCCGGCCGCGGTCATCCTCGGCGTAGTCGCCCTGGTTGCCGTTTGGCCCGGGCCGGGCGCCACGCCCTCGGCCGGTGCCGGTGACACCTCCGCAATCCCTGCCAGGGAGCGCAGTTGGATCGTCGATGGCGCGCCGGCCCCGCAGCAGGCGGCCGTTTCCGACCTGAAGATCGACCGCAGCGAGTACGTCGCGGCAATTAGTGCGGAGCGCGCCTGTATGGCCGAAAAGGGCGTCGCCACAACTGAACCCGAATGGAAGGGCAACCAACTCGTGTACACGTTCGGCGGGGCGCCCACCCGTGAAGGGCTGGCGGCCCCCAGGGCAATCTACTTGGAGTGCCATGAGCTGTACGGCCGCCGTGTGGCGGTCGGCTGGGCCATCGGCTCTTCGGCAGCACCCTGACGTAAACCCCTCGCGGTCCCCGGTGCGCGCCGGGCGCCGGGGACCGGTCACCACGCGCAACCGGAGCGGTTGCTACACTCTCCCCATGAAGCGCGCCAACACCCGTCCCGTCCGTGCCGGGTCCGTCACCATCGGCGGCGGCAACCCGATCGTTGTCCAGTCGATGTGCGCCACCCGCACCCAGGACATCGAAGCCACCGTCAACCAGGCCGAGATGATCCACAACGCGGGCGCCGGGCTCGTCCGCATCGCCGTCGACAACCCGAAGGACGTCGAGGCGCTGGCAGTCGTCCGCGGCCGCGTACCGCAGGCGAACCTGGTGGTTGACCTGCAGGAGAACTACCGGCTTGTTACCCAGGTGGCGCCCCACGTGAACAAAGTGCGCTACAACCCGGGCCACCTCTACCACCACGAGAAAAACAAGCCCGTCCGCGAGAAGGTGGCGCTCATTGCCGAGACGGCTGCACGGCATGATTTAGCGCTTCGAGTAGGAGTCAACTGCGGTTCCGTCGACCCCGCGATGGACGAAAAGTTCCGCGGGGTCGACCCGCCAGAACTCGACGGCGTCACGGCGATGGTCGAGAGCGCGCTCGAACACTGCCGCATCCTCGAAGACCTCGGTTTCACTCGCTACGTCGTCTCCATGAAGGACAGCGACCCGCGCAAGGTCATCGAAGGGAATGTCCGCTTCGCCGCGGCCCGGCCGGATGTGCCGCTTCATCTCGGCGTCACCGAAGCCGGCATGCTCCCCGACGGTGTCCTCAAGACGCGCATCGCCTTCGAACAGCTCCTCAGCCGGGGTATCGGCGATACCCTCCGTGTCTCCCTAACGCTTCCCTTCGCCGACAAGTGGAAGGAAGTCGAGGCCGGGAAGCAGATCATCGCCGACGTTGAGGCTGGCCGGTTCCGGTCGGTGCCCGTTTTCCAGGACCACGGCCTGAACATCATCAGCTGTCCGAGCTGCAGCCGTGTCGAAAACGAAGCGTTCGTGGACCTCGCGTTCAAGGTCAAGGAGATGTCGTCGTACGCGAAGGACTACGACATAACGATTGCAATCATGGGCTGCCGTGTGAACGGCCCGGGCGAAACCGATGATGCCGACCTCGGCCTCTGGTGCGCGCCAACCTTCGTTAACCTGAAAAAAGGCGAGCGCGAACTCGGCGCCTTCCCCTACGACACCGTCCTCGACCGACTCAAGGTGGAACTCGATGCGCTCATCGAAGAGAAGAAGACGGTGGGGTCAAACGCGTGACTCTTGGGACGGTGCGGCAGATCAGCCGTTACCCGGTGAAGTCGATGCAGGGCGAGTCGCTTGAGAGCGTCGACATCGACTTCGTAGGCCTGCCGTTCGACCGCGCGTTCGCATTCGTCAAGGACGGCGTCTACACCCCGTTCCCGTGGTTCACCGCGCGAGACTGCCCGGAGCTGCTCCAGTGCCGCCCCATCCTGGGCGAAGGGCGCTGGCCAACGGTGCGCGTGGACACTCCAGGCGGAGAGTTCGAACTGGCCAGCCCGGAATTCAAGACCAGGTTGCTGGAGTGGAGCGGCCTCAGCGCCTCGCTCCGCACCGACTATCGCGGCTGCCAGGACGTTGCCTACATCTCCATCATCTCTACCGCGACCATCCGCGCGCTCAGCGAAGCCGGCGGCGTCCCGACGGACTACCGCCGCTTCCGCATGAACTTTGTGGTCGACGTTGGCGATGAGCCCTTTACCGAGAATGCGTGGGCCGGGAAGTCGCTCTCCCTCGGCGGCGCTTCGATCGCCATCCACCAGCCGGACCGGCGCTGCAACATGATCACGCTTCACCCGGAGACCGGGGAGTCGACGCCGGCGGTCCTCAAGCAGGCGGGCGAACTGAATGGTGCGTGCGCCGGGATGTACGGTTCCGTCCTCGTTGAGGGCCGGGTGACCGTTGGGGACACGCTGGCCTTCGCCTGAAGCCGGGGCCTGCCCATGGCGCTTCCGCCGCGCCTGGTGCGACTAAAGTCACCGCACATCCAGGGTCGATGCGGCACCCTCTGTGCATTCTGAAACAGCGTGCAGGGCCGCGCTTTGCGGCGCTGCGCCACGGGGGCGTGATGTCTGAATTTGTCGTTGGCGATGTGCTCGAACACGACCACCACGAGATTGACGCGGG
>JBDHWA010000213.1:0-4555 GCA_039809945.1 Dehalococcoidia bacterium
AAGCTCGAGCGGTTCATCGAAGAGCGCACGCGCGTGGCCCAGCGGTACTTCGCGAACCTCCGCGACGAGGAACACATCCTCCTCCCGGTATTCAGCGAGGAGAACCGCCAGCCCTGGCACCTGTTCATGATCCGGATCAAGAACGAGACTTCGCCGGTCCAGCGCGACGACGTCATCAACCAGCTGGCCGAACGTGGCATCGCGACGTCAGTCCATTTCATCCCGCTCCACTACCACACCGCTTACCAGAAGCTCGGCCGCTGGGCGAAGGGTGACTTCCCGGTCGCCGAACGGTTCTTCGAGGGCGAAATCAGCCTCCCGATGTACCCGGCGATGACGAACGAAGAAGTGGACGAGGTCTGCCAGGCGCTGCGGGAGATCCTTCACCCGTAAGGGACGGCTGGCCCACTTGTATGGGGTACAAGCGGTCTTCCCGGATCCCATTCGAGGAGTGCTTGCTTTGGGAGCAAGAGGTCTCGCGGCTCCGCCCCACAGCACCTCACCGTAGGGCTATTGCCGCCGTGATTTGCGTGGGTTCCCGGACTACCGCGGTGGCGAAAACGCCCGCAGAATTGGCCTCATTCCGGAGGAGTGCCATTTCATGCACCTGAGTTCCTTCGCCCGGCTTGGGCTTGCCGCGGCTGTGCCGCTTTCATCGCTCATTCTGTTCGCCTGCGGCGGCGGCGGCAGTTCGAAGAAGGTCGCTGTCGATGACTGGGTCGATGACCTCTGCGATGCCGCGATCACGTTTGACAAGGCCAGTGACAAGGCCGGCGAGACGTTCCTCGATGCGGACCTCGACGACACCAAGAAGGCGAAGGCCGCCTTCAAGGAGAGCGTCGAAGAGCAGAAGAAGGCCCAGGACGCCTTCCGCGATGACTTCAACAAGATCGGCCAGCCCGATATCGACGGCGGCGACAAGGTAGTCGCGGCTTTCAAGGAGCAGTTCAAGGAGCACGACAAGCTCACTGGCGATGTCGCGAAGGCCGTCGCGGACATCGACGATGACGACGATTTCCTCGAAGAGTTCCTGAAGATCGCGGATGACTTCGACACTCCCGACTTCCGCGAGAAGCTGAGCGAAGTCGCCGAAGACCATGACGATGTGCAGGACCTGATCGATAAGATCGACGAGGACGAGGATTGCTCCGGCGTCATCTTCGACCAGCCGGGCGCAGACGATACCTCCCAGGATCCAACGCCGACCGCGAAGGCCTCGGCCGGCAAGACGGCTACCCCCAGCACCGGCGCCCCGAAGACTGCGAACGAGAAGTGGGTCGCCGGCGTTTGCACGGCGATGACCGGCTGGGTGAAGGACATCGAAGACGCCCAGGTCAAGCTCGACAAGACGCTCGACACCGCCGCCGATGCCAAAGCCCTCAAGCAGGCGCTGGTCGACTTCATGAAGACGGGCCAGGCCGAGACGAAGAACCTCCAGAAAGACTTCTCAGCCCTGAAGGCGCCGGATGTGAAGGATGGAGCGGCCATCCAGAAGACCCTCAACGACGGCGCTGCGCAGCTCGTGAAGGTGTTCGACAACCTGGTTGCCGACGCGGAGAAGGTCGGCACTTCCTCGCTCGCCCAGACGGAGCGGGATGTGACCAAGATCGCCGACGGCATTGGGACGGCGTTCGCCGATGCCGGGGAGACCTTCGACAAGCTCGACTCCTTCAGCGCGGACGAACTCGATGCGCTGTTCGACTCGCGCCCCGAGTGCCAGGAACTGAAGTAGCTCGCTCGCCAGCGGTGGCGCGGATTCGCTAGACTCCGCGCCACACGCGGAGGTTGCTATGGCCCAGGCGCCTGCTCTCGAAACCGATACCGAACTCCTGCGCATGGCGCAGGGCCTGCGCGACGCCCTCGGGGCGCCGGCGCCGGTGGCGCTCTCCCGCCGGATCCCCGTCGGCTTCCGCGGCAAAGCCCGCATGTACTACTACCCGCCGAAGGACGGCGGCCGCCTGAAGACCCCGCTCGTGCTCTTCCCGTACCTGGGGATCAGCCGGCCGTATATCTTCGACCTCCGGCCGGGTGAGTCTTTCGCGGAGTTCCTGTACGAAGAAGGCGTGCCCTTCTACCTGGTCGACTGGGGCGTATTCGGCCCCGAAGACCGGGACATGGGCATGGACGACGTCATCGCCGACATGGTGCCGGCACTCGTGCAGCGGGCCGCACAGCACTCCGGCGCCGACGGCGTGACCCTCTTCGGCTATTGCATGGGCGTTCCGATGACCACCTCGGCGCTCGCCGCCCAGCCTTCCCTGCCGGTCAAGAACTACCTCTCCATGGTCGGCCCGATCGACTTCTCCATCGGGGAGTTCCCGATGATGACGACGGACGACCGCTTCGACGTCGACTCCATTGTCGAAACGTTCGACATGATGCCCGCGGAGTTCGTGCGTTCGGGGTTCAAGATGTTGAACCCGATGGGCGACCTCAACCAGGCGCAGGCGCTGCTTCAGAATGCTTCGAATCCCCAATGGCTCGTCGGCTACAAGGCGATGAACCGCTGGGCGAGCGAGTGGTTGCCGCTGCCGAAGCAATTCTTCCGCCAGTGGGTGCGCCACTTCTACCAGGGCAACGAACTCATCCAGGGGAAGTTCCGCGTCATGGGCGAAGCCGTCTCCCTGCGGGATATCACCGTGCCGGTGCTCTGCGTGGGGGCCAGCCGGGACGACATTGTGCCGCCAGCCTGTGCGAAGGCCCTCGTCGACTCCGTTGGGAGTGAGGACAAGAAGTTCCTCGAACTCGAAGGCGGGCACATCTCGGTGATCGCCGGGCGACGGGCGCGGCAGGTGGTCTGGCCGGCGCTCCTCGAATGGCTCCGCGAGCACGACTAGCCGAACCGGGGCGTTACTTCTTTTTCTTCGCCTTGGGCCTGGCTTTCACGGTCTCCGTGGCGCGCGACGCCGTGAGGGCCGCCAGCGCGTCATCGATCCGGTCCATGCGCAGGAGGATGGTGTGGACCTGGTCCTGCAGGCGCTGGAACTCGGCCAGCGGGACTGCGCCAACGGCCTCGACGATCGGGCCATAGGCATCACGCGCGGCCTTCGCCATCGCCGCCCGGGCAGCCACGTAGTTCTTTTCGACTTCGCCGGAGAAGGCCTGGCCTTCGGGCGTCGAGCTGGTGGCTTCGTAGACCTGTCCCCACTGCTTGAGGAACTGGTCGCTCATGGCCTTCCACTGGTTCATCAGGTCGCTGATGGGCGATTGCGTCATGCGGCGGAGTATAGCGCCGGCCATTGCTACCTGCCGGGGAACGTGTAGATTTCCGGCTCAGATTTCACTCCGGAGCAGCGCCATGCCCTACGCAGAGGTCAACGGCATCAGGATGTTCTACACCGACGAGGGCGAAGGAACCCCGGTGCTCTTCGTCCATGGATGGAGTTGCGACGGATCGGACTGGGCGTGGCAGACTCCAGCGCTCAAGGCGGCCGGCTACCGCTGCATCGCACCGGACCTGCGCGGCCACGGCCGCAGTTCGGTCAGCGAAGACGGCTACACGCCGCGCAGCTACGCGAACGACCTCGCCGCCCTCCTCACCCAGCTCGGGACGGGGCCGGTCGTCGCCATCGGCCACTCGATGGGCGGCGCAACCGTTGTCGCGCTCGCGGTCGAACACCCTTCGCTCGTCCGCGCGGTCGTCCCGATCGATTCGGCCTACGGGTTCACGGAAGAAGTGCCGGACCAGATTCGTGGCATGGTCGAGGCGTTCAAAGCGCCGGGCGGGCATGCCGCCGCGCTCGGGTTCGCCGCTGCCGCGTTCTACTGCCCGGCGACTCCGCCCCACCTGCCGGTGCTCCACGCCCGTCGCATCGCCGCCTTCGACCAGGGTGTGATGTGGAAGGCGATGGCGGGCCTCGCCCTGCCCGATGACCAGTTCGGCGTGCGGCCCCAGTCCGAGCCGTATCTCCAGCGGATCCAGGCGCCGGTGCTGGCCTTCCGCGCGGGTCCGAATGACCCGGGCGCGATGGCGGCATGGGAGCGCGCCCAGTTCAAGCACCCGGCGTCGTGGGCGGTTGGCTGGGAAGGCACCGGCCACTGGCTGCACCAGGAGCGGCCGGCCGAGTTCAACCATCTGCTCCTGCGCTGGCTCGGCGGTCTCGAACAGTAGGCGTCAGTCCCGCGCGTAGCCGCCGTCGCGCAGCCGCCGCCAGACTTCACCGCTGGCGGCATACCGTTCGATGAGGAACGGGTAGACGGCCGGCATCTGGAACAACTCTTCCATGCACAGCTGCGAAAGGTAGCGGTCGAGCAGCGTCGGGTGCTCGTCGGGGTCGACGAGGTCGATGAGCAGGCCTTCTTCGTAACCGCCGACCGGCGCGGGCAGACCCGGCTCGCTTGCCGTGGTGACCAGGCCCTTCGCTTCGAGGGATTCGATAGCGGCGCGCAGGCGGGCGCGAAACGCCGGCACAACGCGCACATGGTCGTCGCCGAGGAACGCAGTCTTCTCGCCTGATTCGCGCAGGCCCGCAACGACCGCGCAGACGTGGTCCACGCGGAAGGTGTCGCTGCCGGCCGATTTCGAAGGCGGCAGGCCGACGGAGAGCACGCCGAG
>JBDHWA010000214.1:0-4517 GCA_039809945.1 Dehalococcoidia bacterium
AACCAGGAAGCGAGCCTGCTCAAGCTGTTCCTGAGCGAACTCGACCAGCGGATTGCCAACACGGGTCTCCACATCCTCGGCATGCATGGGGCGTTGATGCCCGGCTCCCCGTTCGCGAAGCTCCAGGCCCAGTTCGCGCTCACCTACCTGACTACTGTCCCGCGAACCATCGCCGGCGGGACGAGCGAAGTACAGCGCAACATCATCGCTACGCGAGGGCTGGGCCTGCCTCGGTAGGCTGCTCGCGACGCTCGCGGCGCACTCTATAGTTCAGCCGTGCCTTTTCCCGGGCCAGCAGGAGGCGACACCATGGTTGAAATCTGGACGAACAGCGCAGGACTCCCTTCGGCGGTCGCCCGCCGTGCCGAAGCCGCCGAACGCGCCGGGTATGACGGCGTCACGACGGTCGATTCCCAGAACCTCTCCGGCGACTGCTACATCGGGCTCGCGTTGGCCGCCACAGGGACGTCGCGCATCAAGCTCGGGACCGGCGTCACGAATACCTTCACGCGCCATCCCGCGGTCACTGCCTGTGCCATCGCGACAGTCCATGCGGTCTCAGAGGGCAGGGCGTTCCTTGGAATCGGCCGCGGAGATTCGGCGCTCGCGCATGTTGGCTTCTCGCCTACCCCGCCGAAGCGCTTCGAGGACTATCTCGTGCGACTCCAGGGCTACCTCCGCGGGGAGGAAGTCCCCTTCGAGGCTGGCGGAAATGTGGATGCGCTACGGCTAGCCAATCAGCCGACAGCGTCGAAGATCGAGTGGCTCCGCCCGGGACGCTACCCCAAGGTTCCGGTGGATGTCGCTGCAACCGGTCCGAAGGTCATCGCGGCAGCGGCGCGCCACGCCGACAGCATCACCTTCGCCGTGGGCGCCGACCCACGCCGGATTCGCTGGGGAATCGAGACTGCGAGGCAGGCCCGCACCGCTGCCGGCCTTGAGGAAAAGATGCCGTTTGGCGCGTACGTGAACGTGGTGGTTCATGACGATCCGGAAGTCGGCCGCAGGCTCGGTGAAGGAGGCGTGTCACTGTTTGCGCGCTTTTCGGCGATGCACGGCGCCGCGGTCGGCCCCACCACCGACGAAGAAAAGCGCGTGATGGAAGGCATCCACGACGCATACGACATGCCCCGTCACAGCCGCGCGGGCAGCCCGCAGGCCGGGGTCATCAGCTCCGAGTTCGCGCAGGAGTTCGGCATCTTTGGGAACCCTGCGTATTGCATCGAGCGGCTACAGGAGCTCCTGGCGCTTGGCCTGCAGCGGCTGGTGGTCGTCGGGAGTTCGGCCGGGGCCGACCCGGCGGAAGCGGCGCGCGCCGAGCAGCGCTTCGTCGAGGAAGTGCTGCCCACACTGCATTAAGCGAGACGTCATCCCTGGTTCGCTTCGACCGGGGTGACCGGGGGGCGGCGAGCCGCATCAGCGGGCGGGCTTTCCGTCAGTTCCTCGGGCTCCTCTCTGCGGATTGCGCGGGCGAATTCGGCGCCAAGCAGCAGGATGGACGCATTGACGAACATCCAGACGAGGAAGGCGAGGGCCGTTCCGAAACCCGCATAAATGGCGGTGTCACGGGAGAAGCTGGCGTAACTGACAACCGTCGCGATGAGATTCTTGGCGGTCTCGAAGAGAACGGTGGCGAAGAGGGCGCCCGCCGTGGACTCCCGCCATGGGGGACGGACCGTCGGAACGTACTTGTAGAGCAGCAGGAACATCGAGAACGACACCATCGCCGGCAAGACGAAACCGGCGATTCGCAACGATTCGTTCGTGTTGATGTTGACGGGGCCGATTTCGTCGATGCGTTCGAGGAAGAGCCGGGCGATGGCCGTCAGGCCAACCGAAATCACGATGAGCATCCCGAGGGTCGGGACGAGCGCGAAGTCTATGAGTTTGCCGTGCCAGTATGGCCGCCCTTTCTGGAGGTGGGTCGCTGCGTTCAGTCCTTTCCGGACCGCGCCGAAGATCCCGCTCGATGACCAGAGGAGGAAGAACACGCCGAACCCGATGCTGGCGGGGCTCATTTTCCGCGCCCGCAGGATGATCTCGTCGACGTTCTCCCGCACGCCCACGGTCTCCTTCAGTGGGATCTGGTCAAAGACCCACTGGGCGATCCGGTCCTGGTCGATCACCAACCCGAAAATCGAGAGCGTGATCAGGCTCAGAGGCACGATCGAGAAGAGGGCGTAATAGGCGATGGCGGCGGCATAGGTGGAACAGCCGTCGTTCACGTAGAGGCGAATCGTGGTGGCGATGACCGAGAACGGACGCCTGACTGGTGACGGCAGGGCGTGCCACGGGCGTGCCACCGCGCCCCACATCATGCACGCTCCGAAGGCTGCAGCCCCGCAAGTGTCCGGAACATGCGCACATAGTCGTGCAGATACCGGGTGAGAAGAAAGCGCTCGCGGACGAGTTCGCGGCCGGCCGCGCCCATCTGGTCACATTCGGCGGGGTCGGCCAGCAGCTGGCGAAGACGCATGCCGCATTCCTGGGCTGTCTCCACCAGGTATCCAGTCTGCCCATCGACCACCTGGAGAGGGATGCCTCCGCAGTTGCCGCCGATGACCGGCCGCCCTTTCCACAACCCCTCGGAGACGACGAGTCCGAACCCTTCGCGTGTGGATTTCTGGATGACAACCTTCGCTGCCGCCTGGAACGCGTTGACCTCGTGGTTCCCAACCCCGTCCAGGTTGGTGAGCACGTGAATGTCCCGGTCGTGGTCGCGGTAGTCGAACACCCGCTGAAGCCACTCCTGCCCCTCGGGGTCGTCGTGGGCAAGCGACCCGACGAGGACCAGTTGGAGACCGGGGTTCGTCTCTCGCGCCATCCGGAAGGCGTCGATGACGCCGAGGGGATCCTTCCATGGATCGAACCGCGACACCTGGCAAACCATCGGCCGTGCCGTGTCGATGTTGTAGCGGTTGTACACGGCGGCGATTTCCTCTGCCGTGATGGGCACGTTCTTCGGGCTGAGGGGGTCGATGGCCGGGGGCGCGATAAACAGTTCGCGGTCGGGGAGGCCCTGGCGCACGTACTGCCGCATCGTCCAGATGCTGCCGTCGTACTCGCTGGCCCACGGGCGCAGGAGATCCCAGGCCTCGGGCTGCGCGTCTGTCAGGTCGATGTGGCAGCGCCAGAGCCACTTGCCGCCCGGCGTCTGTCCAGCTTCGCGCAATAACCCGAGGATAGGTGCGGGCTGCGGGTCATGGATCACGACGAAGTCGTAGTCCTCCCAACCGTCGGCATTCTTCCGGTTCGTCTCAACCCAGAGGTCGCGTTCGGCGACCGTCCAGTCGTGCGGATGCCCCTGGAGGGCGTTGTGCATCGCCTTCGTCACACCGAAGAACTCATCGCTGCCCGAGATGACCTTCCAGTCGGCGTTGAGCCCAAGGTCCCGCATGAGCGGCGTCATGGAGGCGAGGATTTCGGCGACGCCTCCGCCGTAAGACGTCGCGTTGACGTGCAGCACCCGCGCACCCGCGAGCGCTCGCGCATCCTCGCGAATTGCCTCGATCACCCCTGGAAGGACAACGGCGCGGTAGGACTCGAGGGACTTCGGAGTGAGTTCGACGGCAGTAAGCATGGCGCTCGTAGGTTCGGCGCTCCCGGCCGTCCCGGTCAAACGAGCACGGCGCCGCCGGTTACGAAGGAGAGCGAGACGAGAGGGCCTCGATGTATGCGTCCCAGGCTGGCGCGATATTCGGCCATGCGTACCGTCGCGCCGCTTCAACGAACGGCCGCCGGTCCGGGAGAGGCCTCGTGAGCAGTGCGCCAAGACGATCCATGAGGCCGCCTTCGTCTTCCCAGAGGAGGGCATCGTGGAAGTCCTTCGGGACGAGTGCGGGGTAGTTGTAGCGTCGCGGCGCGAGAGGCACGCAGCCCGCCGCCATCGCTTCGACCATCCCGATGCCGAAGAACTCGTGGCGTGTGGTGCTGATGGCGATATCCGCGCGCTTCAGCAGGCGGCCGTACGTTTCTTTCGTTTCGGCGTGACCGAAGTGCAGCAGTTCGGTTGGAAACTCCTCAGGGATGCGGAGGATGGCGTCGCTCGGGTTGTCGCCCGGCGCCCCTGCGATGATGAGTC
Source organism: Dehalococcoidia bacterium (assembly GCA_039809945.1). Classification (GTDB taxonomy): domain Bacteria; phylum Chloroflexota; class Dehalococcoidia; order Tepidiformales; family Tepidiformaceae; genus Amarobacter. Next base: position 4,082 of record JBDHWA010000214.1, read on the forward strand.
GGAAGGGCCATCCGCGATCCTTCGCGTGGCGGAGCGCCCGAGCGAACAATTCTGGCGCTTTGTCGAACTCCCAGCGGTGGTTCCAGAGCAGTACGGGCGGCCCGCCGGGCTCGCGACCATCAGGGAGCGAATCCAGCCATCCGAGGTCGACCCCAACGGGAAGGACCTGAGCCTTGCCTACGACTGCCTCGACACCAGCGGGGAGCAGCCAGTTGTTCGGCTGCGCCTGGAGGTGCCGTAGCGCGGCAACGAAGTCGTCACGGTGGAACTCCGAGTTGAACGCCACCGAGTCGGCCGCGAGGGCGCTCATGTAGTTGATCTGGCCGAACCACGAATCGAACTTCGTGCCCTTGAGTCGCGGGTAGGTCATCTGGTTCTCGTGGAAGTACACGCCCACAGGCGTGCGTTCAAAGCGCGGCCTCGTGAGCGCGAGGAA
>JBDHWA010000215.1:0-4493 GCA_039809945.1 Dehalococcoidia bacterium
TTTTCGAGGTCCATCGCCCAGAGTTGGTGGATGCCGGCCATCGTGATGTACAGGGTGTTGCCGACGGCGACGACATCCCACGGGGACGCCATCGCGGCTTCGCGGGCCGGGGTCCCGTCCTTCGGCAGGCGGTCGAGCTGGCGCCCCGTGCCCGCGATCGTCTTCACAGCGAACGTCGTGGTGTCCACCGCGCGGATGGCGTGGTTGCGGGTGTCAGCGACGTACAGGGTCCGGCCGTCCGGCGAGAGGGCGAGGCCTTGCGGTTGGCGGAAGAGCGCCTCGCTGGCTGCGCCGTCGGCGAACCCTTCGGCGCCGGCGCCGATGGCCTTCTGCAACTCCCCGGTGAGGCTGGCGACGAGGATCCGGTTGTTGCCCGAATCTGCGATGTACAGCCGGTTGCTGGCCGCGTCAGCAAGCGCCTTGCCTGGGTACGAGAGCACCGCGGTCGCCGGGGCCGAATCGAGGGTGAGCGTCAGCGGCGCGGGCTTGAGTTTGCCGTTAGCGGAGAACTCCGCCCGCAAGGACTGGAGGATGGGCTGGAAGAGCGGGTAGACGCCCTCGCCGGCGTGCCCGCCGACCAGGTTACCCGCCGGGTCAATGAGCACGAGCGTCGGCCAGGCGTTCGCCCCGAAGGTGTTCCAGACGGCGAAGTCAGGGTCGTTGATGACCGGGTGTTCGAGCCCGTAGCGCTTGATGGCGTCGCGGATCGAGTCGTCGTCGTGCTCGGTGGCGTACTTGCCCGAGTGGACACCGATGACGACGAGGGCGTCGCCGAACTCGGCTTCGAGCCGCTTCAGGTCGGGGATAATGTGCTGGCAGTTGATGCAGCCGAGCGTCCAGAAATCGAGCAACACCATGCGGCCCTTGAGTTCGGCCAGGGTGAGCGGCTTCGGGACATTGAACCAGGTGACCCCGGTAGGGATGGCGGGCGCCGGGTCGGTTCCGGCCCAGGACGCGCGTGTGCTGCCGGCCACGTCAGAGGGCCTCGCTTCGGGAGCGTTCTTCGGTCCGCCGCCTGAACAACCGGCGGCCGCTGCGATGCTGCATACGGCAATGATAGTCAGCAGCAGCACGCGGGGCCTCATGCAAAAGGACGGCATCGCACCAACCTTACCTGCTTCCCTGTTCATGGCAGCGTTTCGAGGAACGGGTTCATGGGCGGTAAAGCGGGCAGCGCCCTATACTCGAACTCCCTATGTCGAATGTATCTGCCCTCGAGGGCCTGCGCGAAGAAGCGCTGGCAGCGCTCGCCGCGGCTCCGGATGAGTCCGCGCTTGAACAGTGGCGGATAACGTTCTTTGGACGGCAGGACGGCCGGGTAACGGCCCTCCTGCGCGCAATCAAGGATGTACCGGCGAGCGAACGCGCAGCGTATGGCGCTTCGGCCAATGCGGTGAAGCAGGAACTCGAAGGGGCGCTGGAAGGCCGCCGCGAGGCACTCAAGCAGGCAGCTCTGCAGGCGCTCAGCACCGAATCGGCGCTTGATGTGACGCTCCCCGGCCGGCCGCAGGTCATTGGCCGGCTCCACCCCGTAACCCAGACCATGCGGGACTGCCTGAAGGCGTTCGGCGACATGGGCTTCCGGGTGGCCGAGGGGCCGGAAGTCGAATGGGACCGCTACAACTTCGACGGTGTGCGCATCCCGGAGGACCACCCTGCGCGGGACATGTGGGACACCATTTGGGTCAACACGCTCATCGACGGGAAGCGCCACATGCTGCTTCGCACGCACACGTCGCCGAACCAGGTGCGCGTGCTGGAACGAACGCCGGCGCCGCCGGTGCGCGTGGTGGTGCCCGGGAAGTGCTACCGCCAGGAGGCGACCGACGCCACCCACGAGTGGATGCTCACGCAGATCGAAGGCCTCGCCGTCGACGAGGGCGTGCGCATGAGCGACCTGAAGGGCGTGCTCTACGAGTGGTCCCGCCAGATGTTCGGCCATGACCGGAAGATCATCTTCCACCACAGCTACTTCCCGTTCGTCGAACCAGGCGTGGAGATGGCGATCGACTGCTTCATCTGCCGGGGGAACGGCAAGGAGTGCCGAACATGCCACGGCACGGGCTGGATCGAGATCCTCGGCGCAGGGATGGTGCACCCGGAGATTATCGAGACCGCCGGGTACGACTCCTCGAAGGTCACCGGGTTCGCCTTCGGCATCGGCGTCGAGCGGGTCGCCCTGCTGCGCTGGGGCATCGAGGACATCCGCAACTTCTACGCGAACGACATCCGCTTTCTCTCGCAGTTCTAGGAGGCACGCACTTGAAACTCTCACTGAACTGGTTGAGGGACTTTGTTGACGTTGACCTGCCGGTGGCCGAGCTCGCGAGCCGCCTGATCGACGCGACGGCCGAGGTCGAGGGCTGGGAGACCATCGGCGCGAACTGGGATCCCGAGCGGATCCGCGTGGCCGAAGTGGTCGAGGTTGCCCCGCACCCCAATGCCGACCGGCTCCGCCTGGTAACGGTGGATGACGGCAAGGGCCGCCAGCAGGTTGTCTGCGGCGCACCGAATGTGGCCGTTGGCCAGAAGATCGCGTTCGCCACCGAGGGCGCTGAGTTGATCGACGGCCACACGGGTGAACGCGCACGGCTGAAGCTGCGGCCAATTCGCGGCGTCGATTCTGCCGGCATGGTCCTGAGCGAAAAGGAACTCGGGCTCAGCGACGACCACGAGGGCATCCTCGTGCTGGCGCCGGACGCCGTGCCGGGACGGCCGCTCGTGGAGCAACTCGGGGACGTCGTCTTCGACATCTCAACCTGGGCGAACCGGGCCGACCTCCTCGGGGTGATGGGCTTCGGCCGCGAAACGGCTGCCATCACTGGCAAGCCGCTCCGGGAACCGTCGACAGCCCACGGCGAGTCGGCACGGAAGGCCTCGGAGTTCGTCGAGGTCTCCATCGAAGCGCCCGACCTTTGCCCGCGCTACACCGCATCGGTCATCGAGAACGTCACCATCGGACCGTCACCGGCCTGGATGCAGGAACGGCTCATTCGCGCCGGCCAGCGGCCGATTAACAACGTCGTCGACATCACGAACTACGTCATGCTCGAAACCGGGCAACCGCTGCACGCCTTCGACTACGACTTCGTGCGCGGGAAGCGGATCGTGGTGCGACGCGCAGAAGAGGGCGAGCGACTCCTCACGCTCGACGGCATCGAGCGCGTGTTCGACTCGGAGATGCTGTTGATCTGCGACGGTGAGGGACCGGTCGCCGTCGGGGGCGTGAAGGGCGGCGGCAACAGCGAAGTTACCGAGAGCACGCGCACCATCCTGCTGGAGGCGGCGAACTTCCGGGCGGGCGGCGTCCGCCGTACGTCGAGCTACCTGAAACTGCGGACGGAAGCGTCCCTCCGCTTCGAGAAGGGCCTCGGGCCCGAGATTCCGATGTACGCGCAACACCGCGCGCTGCACCTGTTCGAACAACTGGCCGGGGGCACGCCTGCAGCCGGGATCGTGGATGTCTACCCGGGCGCGAAACCCCCGCGCACCATCGCCGTCACTGCCGCACGAATCGAACAGGTGCTCGGCATTGCGGTGCCCGCCGAAGACGTCCGGCGCATCCTCGCAGCGCTTGGCTTCGGCGTCGAAGAGAACACGCCGGGGCAGTACAGCGTGCAACCACCCGACTGGCGGCCCGATGTAGAAATCGCCGACGACGTGATCGAAGACATCGGCCGAATCCACGGGTACCACCGCCTCCCGACGACGATGCTGCGGGGGCAACTGCCCGAACCGGAACGCGACCCCGTTCGCGACCTGCGTGAGCGCCTGCGCGACCTGGCCGTCACGCTCGGCTTCCAGGAAACCATCTCCTACACACTCACCGACCGTGCCCGGCTGGCCCGCATGGTGCCGGATTCGGACAGCCTGCGAAGCGAGCCTCTCGGCGTGGTCAACCCGGTGGCGGCGCAGCACACCTTCCTCCGAACCTCGCTGCGGCCGTCAGTGCTGGAGACTTATGCGGAGAACCGCCACCACGAAGCCGGCGCGCTGCGCATCTTCGAGGTGGGGTTCGAGTACCTGCCCGTTGAGGGCGACCTGCCGCACCATCGGCCCGTGCTCTGCGCGGTGCTCGGTGGGCTGCGCGAAGGGCGCTGGCCCCAGGCGGGCACGGAGCGGCTCGACTTCTACGATGCCCGCGGCGTTGCCGAAGCGGCCCTCCAGCGGCTTGGCATCCCGGTGAATTTCGCAGCGGTGAGCGAGTTCGGCCTCCTCCCGGGGCACACCGCGGAGATCCGCGTGGGCAAGGACCCGGTCGGCATCCTCGGCCAGGTTCACCCTGACAATGCAGCGCTCTTCGACCTCACCGAGCCCGTGTTCCTGGTCGAGTTCTGGGTCGAGTCGCTGGCGCGCCACCTGCCGGAGCGCCCGGCCTACACGGCGCCGTCGCGGTTCCCGGAGGTGCGGCAGGACCTCGCGCTCGTGCTCGACAGCGAAACCCCGGCTGGGCGCGTTCTCGAACTCGTTCGTTCGCACCGGAGCGGCCAGGT
>JBDHWA010000216.1:0-4486 GCA_039809945.1 Dehalococcoidia bacterium
TCGAGCCCCGCGTCCGCGGCGGCGGCGAGGATGGCTTCGAGCGTGAGCTGGAACTCGCTGCGGTCAGCCGCCCCGCGCTTGTAATACGCCGTTTCGGCGATGCCAACGATGGCGACTTTGTGCGAAATGGTGTGTTCGGACATACCTCACTGCCTCTCCCTCCCGGAGCGCGGGAGGTGGTACGGATGGTGCGAAGTGGATCGCGACCGGCTCAGATCTGGGAGTACCCCGAACCCTTGCGGTCGATCCCGGTGCCCTTGCCGTCCGTGATCCAGCCGAACTCCTGCAGGATCTCCTGGCTGTACGTGACGCGGCCGGTGACCTTGTCGAGCGGTTCGGTCGCGAGCAGGAGAGCCGACTTCGCCATCAGTTCGGGGTGTTCGCCGCGCGGGTCGTCCATCCCGGTAACCAGGTGGTGGTGCACCGTGCCGGGCGTCGGCACCACCTGAGACGGCGAGACGCACGTGACGCTGATTCCGTCCCCGTAGACCTCGGAGGCGAGGCCCTGGGTAAAGCGTTCGAGGGCGGCCTTCTCGGCGCCGTAGAGGGTGCCGCCGCGCCCGAAGTCGCCCTTGTAGGGCCCGCGGCCCGGGCCAATAGCGGCGCCGCTCGAGATGTTCACGATCGAACCGGCCTTCCGCGGGAGCATGTCCTGGAGCACGAGCTGGCTGAAGTAGAAGGGCGCGTGGAAGTTCACGCCGATCGAGCGGTGCCACTTCGAGACCGGGTAGTCCTTGATCGGGATGAAGTAGGTGAGGGCGGCGTTGTTCACGAGCACGTCGATTGGGCCGTACGTGGCGCGCGCCTGTTCGACTGCGCGGACGCACTGGTCGTAGTCAGAAATGTCGGCGGTGATGGCGGTCGCGTCGCCGCCGGCGTCCTTGATGGTCTGGACGGTGTGTTCGAGGGAGCCTTCGAGGACGTGGTCGCCCTCCTTGAGGGTGCGGGCGATGCAGGCGACGCGCCCGCCCTCGGCTGCGAACACGCGAGCGATTTCGGCGCCGATGCCGCGGCTCGCGCCGGTAACGATGACGGACTTCCCGTCGAGCTTACCCATAGGTGTTCTCCTGGCGTTGGATGGAATGCGCCCGGAGTCTACCGGATTTCGGGACGGCGGACGGGCCTGTTCCTACCGCGCGCTCCGGATCTTCGTCGGTGTCACCGTGAGCGTGACGAACGCATCCGGGCGGGCCGTCCAGCTCCGGATCGCTTCTTCCGCCTGGGCGGGCGTGTAGTACCGCCGTGCCAGGCGTTCGATGAGCCCGATGGTCCCCTCGGTGGAGATGCCGACAGTCCCCTCGATGGTGACCCAGCGTTCGTGCACGCCCACCGGCTCTTCGACCGAGAGCGCGATGCGCGGGTCTTCGGCCAGCCGCTTCGCCTTCGGAGAGGTGCGCGAGGTGAACACGCGCGCTACCGAACCGTCCCATTCGAACCAGACCGGGACGATGGTCGGCTGGCCGCCCGCCTGGAGGTAGGCAAGCTTGGCGATGCGCGTCTCGCGCAGGAAAGCGTCACGGTCGGAAGGGGTCATCGAAGCCATGCCGGGACTCTACCAGACTCGCGCCCGTCGCCTGCAGCCGTGCCTCGAAAGCCTGCGCGCCGTTACCATTTCGAACGACCAACGGGGGACTCTCGACATGCAACTCTTCCTCGACACGGCTTCGATCGATGATGTGCGGGCCGCTGCGCGCTACGGCGTCATCAGCGGGGTGACCACGAACCCGAGCCTGCTGGCGAAAGAGGGCGGCGTGAGCTACCGCCAGCGCATCCAGGAGATCGCCGAGGTCATCGACGGCCCCATCTCCGCGGAGTGCGTCTCCCGCAAGGCCGATGACCTCCTGGCGGAAGCGCGCGAACTGGCCAGCTGGCACCCCAACGTGGTGGTCAAAATCCCCATCGACGCGGAAGGGCTCGAAGCCATCCACCGCTGCTCGGCCGAGGGCATCCGGATTAACACCACCCTCATCTTCACACCGAACCAGGCGCTGCTCGCCGCCCTCGCCGGCGCGGCGTTCCTCAGCCCGTTCGTCGGCCGCCTCGATGACGTGAGTTACGACGGCATGGAACTCATCCACCAGTGCGTTCAGCTGGTCGAGACGCACAACCTCCCGGCACGCGTTCTTGCGGCGAGCCTTCGCCACCCGCTCCACGTCACGCAGGCGGCGATGGCCGGCGCGCACATCGGCACCATCCCGCCGTCGCTCATCCCGCAGATGCTGAAGCACCCGCTCACCGATATCGGTATCGACCGCTTCCTCGCGGACGCCCGGACCGCCGGCCTGATCTGAAGGAGTCCCCTGTCATGGCGTTGGGGATCCCTGCGGCAAAGCGTTGGGTTTCCTCCTCTGAACTGTTGGAGATCTGCCGCTGAGCCGCCTGCCGGGGAACGTCGGCCGAAGCCACCCTGACTCCCAACAGGAGTTCCAATACCCGGCCCAACGCCGTTTCCAACGCCCCGAGAGCATCGTTCCAGGTTCGGAACGGGCCATTTCCCCAACACTTCCAACGCCCTTACCACCATCACCGGTTTCCCCCTCGCTGCAGCATCTGTTTCCATGGATGGAGAATGCTGGACGCAATCGAAATCCAGGTGACCGGGGGAAACGGCGGCAGCGGGCTCGTCAGCTACCACCGTGAGAAGTTCGTCCCCGAAGGCGGGCCTGACGGCGGCGATGGCGGCCGTGGTGGCCGCGTCTTCCTGCGCGCCGTGGACGACATCTACACCCTCGAGCAGTACCGCTCGAAGCGGAAGTTCACCGCGGGCAACGGCGGGCATGGCGGGCCGAACCTGCGCACCGGCGCCCACGGCACGGACCTCTACCTCGATGTCCCGGCGGGCACGGTCGTCCACGAAGTTGAAAGCGGCGACCTCATCGCCGACCTGGCGAAGATCGGGGACGAGGTGCTCGTCGCCCACGGTGGCCGCGGCGGCTGGGGCAACAAGCGCTTCGCGACCTCCACGAACCAGACGCCGGGATTCTCCCAGAAGGGCCAGCTCGGCGAAGAAGTCCAGATCCGGCTGGAGCTTCGCCTCCTCGCCGACGTCGGGCTCATTGGACTGCCGAACGCCGGCAAGTCGACCTTCCTGTCTGCGGTTTCGAACGCCCGTCCGAAGATCGCCAACTACCCGTTCACCACGCTCGAACCGATGCTCGGCGTCGTCAACGTCGGCTACGACCGGTTCACGCTGGCCGACCTGCCGGGCCTCGTCGAGGGGGCGAGCGAGGGGTACGGCCTGGGCTTCGAGTTCCTCAAGCACATCCGCCGCTGCCGGGTCCTCCTCCACCTGATCGATAACGACTCGCCGGACCCGGTGACCGACTATGAACTGATCGAAGGTGAACTTCGAGCCTATGACCCGAAGCTCGAACAGGTCGCGCGGGTCATCGCCATCAGCAAGGCCGATATCGACGAGGAGCACGCGAGGCATTCCGCCGATGCCCTCGAAGCGCACGTTGGCCAGCCGGTGCGGGTTATCTCGGCCGAACTGGAGATTGGCACGGATGCGCTGCTCGCGGAGTTGATGGCCATGGTTCGGGCCGAAAAAGAGAAGGCGCCGGAGGACACGAGCGAAGAAATCCCGGTCCTCCGCCCGGCCTCGGAAGAGCGTTTCAGCGTGTACCGGGACGACGACGGACGGTTCGTCATCGAGGGGTACCGGGCTGTGTCGTTCGTCAACATGATGGATACGGAGATGCCGGGGGCCTACGACGAGATCCTGCGCCGGCTGGAACGCTGGGGCATCGCCAAGGTGCTCCGCCGCGAGGGCATCCAGCCCGGCGACACCATGGTCTTCGGCGAGACCGAGGTGGAGTGGGACGCCTGAGGGCTACAGGCACTCTGATACGATGAACCCATGAAAACCACGGTTCGCCTCCGCCGCCGCGTCAATTCGGCACACCTCGACGTTCCGGAACTTGAGCAGTTCATCGGCAAGGAAGTCGAAATCGTGGTTACCGAGGTTGCGCCAGCTGTGACGGACAGTCCGGCTACGGACCGGTTCCCGCTCCGTGGCACCGTCCTCCGATTCGATGACCCGGACGGCCCGGCAGTCCCAGAGGAGGACTGGGAAGCGCTGACGTGATCCTCCTCGACACACAGGTGTGGGTGTGGTGGGTATCTCAGTCCGACCGGATCCGGGGTCCAATCCAGGACCTGCTCGAGCGGTCTGTGGGAGACGGCCTTGCAGTTTCCCGGTTTTCGGCGTGGGAAGTCGCCAAGAAAACCAGCCTGGGAAAGCTAGAGTTGGGGCTGGACCCTGATCTCTGGCTCGACCTCGCCATTCACGGCCCGGGGGTTCGTATGGTCGATGTCACGGGGGAGATCCTCTTGGAATCGACCCGTCTTCCGGGTTCTTTCCACAGAGACCCTGCTGACCAGATCATCGTGGCTTCTGCACGCATCCTGGACATTCCCATCGTGACGACGGATGAGCGCATCGTGGCCTATCCCCATGTTCGCAAGGCCACCTCGATCTGACATC
>JBDHWA010000217.1:0-4462 GCA_039809945.1 Dehalococcoidia bacterium
GGTGCAGTGATGACCAGCGTCGCCGAATCCCTCGCTGAAAAGCACAAGAGCGAAGTCACCGGCCTCTCGACCGAGGAACTGGCCGCCCAGGTAACCGAGAGTCTGCGTGCCGAGGGCATCCTCGAAGAATGGCGCGCTGAAGCCGATGGCATCCACTTCGTGAACGGACGCTGCCCGTACCACAAAGCCGCCGAAATCTCGAAGCTCCCCTGCGAGGCGGACCGCAGGACGATCGAATTGCTCCTTGGGCATGACGTCGAACAAATCAACCGCATCGTCGACGGTGCGGCGCGCTGCGAATACCTCGTACGCACGCCTGCCCGGCCACAAATCATCGAGATCCCGTAAGGAGAACTTTCATGACCAAACTCCTCGAAATCCGCGAACTCCACGCTTCCATTGGCGAGAAAGAGATCCTGAAAGGCCTCTCCCTGACCGTCGACGAGGGTGAAGTCCACGCCATCATGGGTCCGAACGGTTCCGGAAAGAGCACGCTGGCCAACGTCCTCATGGGCAGCCCGCGCTACACGGTGACCGGCGGCGATGTGCTCTTCAAGGGCCAGTCGCTCCTCGAGATGGCCCCCGACGAACGCGCCCGGCTCGGCCTCTTCCTCGCCTTCCAGTACCCGGTCGCCATTCCCGGCGTGACTCTCGTGAACTTCATGCGCCAGGCCGTTAATGCCCGCCGCGGCGCCGAAGTGCCCATCCGCGAGTTCCGCGAGTCGCTCTTCAAGAAGATGGACCTCCTGAAAGTGGACCAGGACTTCGCCCGCCGCTACGTCAACGACGGCTTCAGCGGCGGCGAAAAAAAGCGCGCCGAGATGCTCCAGATGGCGATGCTCGAACCCTCGATGGCCGTCCTCGACGAGACTGACTCGGGCCTCGACATCGACGCCCTCCGCACCGTCGCCGAAGGCGTGAACGCGCTGATGAACCCCGGCATGGGCCTCCTGCTCATCACCCATTACCAGCGCCTGCTGAACTACATCAAGCCCCAGTTCGTCCACGTCCTCGTGGAAGGCCGCATCGTCACTTCGGGCGGCCCGGAACTGGCCGAACAGCTCGAAGCCACCGGCTACGACGAATACGAAGCCCTCGCAGCGGCAGGAAGGTAACCGATGACCACGGCTCCCGAATCCATCGTTTCTGACTACAAGTTCGGCTTCTACGACGAAGAAGAGGCGCTCTTCAAGGCGAAGAAGGGCCTCAACGCCGACATCGTCAACATGATTTCGGACATGAAGGACGAGCCGCAGTGGATGCGCGACTTCCGCCTCCGCGCGCTCGAACTCTTCCAGAAGTACCCGGGCAACCCCGCGTGGGCCAGCCCGATCATGGACGAGGTCGATTTCGACGACATCCACTACTTCGTCCGCGCCACCGACCGAGACGAGCGCTCCTGGGACGACGTCCCGGACTACATCCGGAACACATTCGACAAGCTCGGCATCCCCGAGGCGGAGAAGAAGTACCTCGCCGGCGTCGGCGCGCAGTACGACTCCGAAGTCGTCTATCACAACATCCGCGAGGACCTCGAGAAGCTCGGCGTCGTCTTCCTCGGCACCGACCAGGCGCTGCGCGAGCACGAGGACATCTTCAAGGAATACTTCGGGACCGTGGTGCCCCCGGGGGACAACCGCTACGCGGCTCTGAACAGCGCCGTTTGGAGTGGCGGTTCGTACATCTACGTGCCGAAGGGCGTCAAGGTTGATATCCCGCTCCAGGCCTACTTCCGCATCAACACCCAGAACATGGGCCAGTTCGAGCGGACCCTCATCATCGCCGACGAGGGCAGCCAGATTCATTACGTCGAAGGCTGCACAGCGCCGGTGTACTCGAGCGACTCGCTCCACAGCGCCGTCGTCGAAATCATCGTGAAGAAGAACGCCCGCGTTCGCTACACGACCATCCAGAACTGGTCGAACAACGTATTCAACCTCGTCACGAAGCGCGCCGTCGCCTACGAGAACGCGGTCATGGAATGGGTCGACGGCAACCTCGGCTCGAAGCTGACCACGAAGTTCCCGAGCGTCTACCTGATGGAGCCGGGCGCCCACGCCGAAATCCTCTCCCTCGCTTTCGCGGGCGCTGGCCAGCACCAGGATGCCGGCGGCAAGGTTGTCCATGTCGCTTCCGACACGACGTCGACCATCATCTCGAAGTCACTCAGCAAGGACGGCGGCCGCTCCAGCTACCGCGGCCTCCTGAAGGTGTACGACGGCTGCGAGAACGTGAAGTCGAACGTCCGCTGTGACGCCCTGCTGCTGGACGAAGTCTCCCGCTCGGACACGTATCCGACGATGGAGATCGACTCGCCGGACGTGAGCATCCAGCACGAGGCGTACGTCTCGAAGCTCGGTGAAGACCAGCTCTTCTACCTGATGAGCCGGGGCATGAGCGAAGAAGCCGCCGCCAAGATGATCGTCAACGGGTTCGTCGAACCCATCGTCAAAGAGCTGCCGATGGAATACGCGGTCGAGCTCAACCGGCTCGTCGAACTCCAGATGGAAGGCGCGGTCGGCTAGACCACGCAACGAAGACCGGAATTCGAAAGACGAGGAGAGAACAGATGACTCTCGTTGCAGAGCGAGTAGATTTTGGCCCGGCCAGCAGCGCCCTCGCTGCCGGTGAAACCGGGCGCATCGCGGAACTACGGACGCGGGCGGCGGGCCTGGCCGGGCAGATGGCCTGGCCGGATTCCCATGAACAGCGCCCCTGGAAGTACTACGACGCGAACAGCATCGCCATCACCCCGGAGAGCCCGCTCGCTTCGATCACGGTGAGCTTCGCCGGAGCGCCCTTCGCGCACGCGCTCGATACGGCGAAGCTGCCGGCTGACTTCGGCTCCGTGGTTCTGCCGGAGACCGACCGCATCACGGCCCTCCACTACGCGTTCCTCGGGAAGGGCGCCGTGGTCGAAGTGCCGGCCAACTCAAACCCGGAAGAGCCGGTTCGCATCAGTTGGCACGTGACCGGCGCCGGTTTCGCGGCCCCGCACACGAGCATCATCACCGGCGCGAACGCGCGGGTGACGGTCGTCGAGGAGTTCACTTCGAGCGAGGACGACATCGTCGTGCTTCCCGCCGCCGAAATTGTGCCCGGCCCGGGCGCCCAGGTGCAGCATTACGTGGTGCACCGCTGGGGCGGCCAGACGCGGGTCTTCCTGAACCAGCGCTTCCTCGGCGCTTCACGCGATGCCGAGTACCAGGGCCTCCAGATGGTGCTTAGCGGCGCGGTTATCAAGGGGCACCTCGAGTCCACGATGCAAGAGCGCGGCACCGCCAGCGACCTCCTCGGCCTCATCTATGGCCTGGGCAACACAGGCGCCGACTTCTTCACCCTCCAGGACCATGTGGGCCCGGATACGCGCAGCGACCTGAAGTACAAGTCGGCCCTCCGCGACCGCTCGCGGTCCGTCTACTACGGGCTGACTCGCGTCGGCCTCGGCGCGAAGAATGCCGACGCCAACCAGGAAGACCGCAACCTCCTCCTGAGCAAGGACGCGCGCGCCGACAGCGACCCTGTCCTTGAAATCCTGACCAGCGACATCATCCGCGCATCGCACGGCGCAACTGCCGGCCCTGTGGACCAGGAACAGCTCTTCTACCTGCAGGCCCGCGGTATCGCCCGGCCGGATGCAGAGGCGCTCCTCATCACCGCGTTCCTCGAAGACGTCCTCGCCCGCGTCCCGGGCGAGGCGGTTCGAGCCGAACTCATCGCCAAACTCGAGGAGCGGCTGAACGCATGAGCTGGGTACGCGTCGCGAGCACCACTGATATCGAAGCGGGCCACGCCCAGGTCGTCGAAGCCCAGGGAAGGCGCATCGCCCTCTGCAACACCGGGGACGGCTTCTACGCCATCGACGATGTCTGCACGCACGACGGCGGCCCGCTCGACCAGGGAACCCTGATGGGCTACCGCATCGAGTGCCCGCGCCATGGCGCCCAGTTCGATGTGCGCACCGGCAAAGTGCTCGCGCTGCCTGCCGTTCGGCCCGTTCGCAGCTACAAGACACGCGTCGAAAACGGCGAAATCGAGGTCGAAGTCTAGGAGTCTTTGACAATTCTCACTGCCCGCAACGGCAGTGGCCGCAATCCTCGGCCAAAGGCAGTTCCATGTTGGACGTAGCACGAATTCGCGAAGACTTCCCGATCCTCCACCAGGAGGTCAACGGCCATCCGTTGGTCTACCTGGACAATGCGGCGACGACCCAGAAGCCGCGCCAGGTTATCGACGCGCTCGTCCGCTACTACGAGACCAACAACGCCAACATCCACCGCGGCATCCACACGCTCGCCCAGCGCGCCACCGAGGAGTACGAGGACACCCGGCGAAAAGTCGCCCGGTTCATCGGCGCACCCAGCGCCCATGACATTGTCTTCACGCGGAACGCTACGGAAGCTATCAACCTCGTGGCCCATGCCTGGGGTGACCAGAACCTCGTCGAAGGCGACGAGGTGGT
>JBDHWA010000218.1:0-4405 GCA_039809945.1 Dehalococcoidia bacterium
ACCGGGATGTAGGCTGCGAATGCGCCGGGGCTGAACCCGAGGAAGAGGATTGGCAGCGCTGCCGCCACGTTGCTCACCACGTCGTTGATTGGATGGACGCGGGCGGAGGAGAGCCAGTCGAGGTTCGTCGACGAGTGGTGCACGGCGTGGAACCGCCAGAGGAAGCTGACCCGGTGGAAGAAGCGGTGCTGCCAGTAACCGATGAAGTCGCCGAGGAGCAGGACGCCACCCAGCTGGAACCACATCGGTTGTTCGCTGACCCAGGTGTGGCGCGGGCTGAGCCCCTTCAGTTCATCAGTCGGGATAGGGGACATCAGGAGCGCGCCGAGGGACATGACCGAGACGAACACCAGGATGGCCGAGAACACCTTCCCGAAGGTTGGTTGCCAGATGAACCAGGCGATGTCGGTGCGCCAGCCGCGCCGGAACCGCTTCTGGCCGCGCAATGACGGCCAGAAGCGTTCGAGGACCGCGAAGAAAGCGGCCAACACGATGAAGCCGATGAAGATGCCGAGGAATTGCACGAGTGAACTCCGTTTCGGGGCAGGTCGGCCTGCCCGCAGGATCAGCCTGCTCTTCGCTCGTCACGAAACTGTCACAGGAGCCATTGCATCAGCGCGTGGGCCCGGCAAGGATGGTGGGCATGGCCTGCATCCTCGTTGTTGAAGACGAGCCGGACCTCAATGACCTGATCAGCGAGCAGTTGCGGCGCCGCGGGTACCAGGTGCGCCAGGCGTTCGATGGCCCGCAGGCGCTCGCGCAGGTCGACGCTGCTCGCGTTGACCTCGTCGTCCTCGACTGGATGCTCCCCGGAATGGACGGCCTCACGGTCCTGCGGAAGCTGCGCGAGACGAGCCTCGTGCCGGTTCTCATGCTCACTGCGCGTGGCCAGGATATCGACATCGTGAACGGCCTTGACGCGGGCGCCGATGACTACCTTCCGAAACCGGCCCACATCCGGGTCCTTCATGCCCGGGTGGCGGCGCTGCTGCGGCGATCCGGCGCCCCTGCGGACGCAGCGACGCATGCCACGACGCCGCCTGCGGACGTCGTCCAGGCTGCGGGCATCCGGGTCGATCGCGTGAGCCGCGAGGCCGGGTTTCACGGGCAACTGCTCGACGTAACACCGACGGAGTTCGAACTGCTTGACCTCTTCTGTTCGAACCCGGGCCGCGCTTTCAGCCGCGACTATCTGCTGGAGCGTGTGTGGAGTGACGAACCCGACGTCGGGCCGCGGACGGTGGACACGCACATCCAGCGGCTGCGGAAGAAACTCGGCGACGGGGACCACACCATCCAGACGGTCTGGGGCCTGGGCTACCGGGTGCGGGCCGGCTAATGCGCGCCCGGGCCGCTGCTGTGGCTTCGAAGGCGAAGTACCTGCTGGTCTGGCCCGCGGTGGCTGCGTACCGGCGGCGCGCGCGGCGCAGCATCCGGTGGCGGCTGGCGGGCTACAACCTTGCGACCCTGGTAGCCGGGCTTGTCGCCACGGTGGTCATCATTGGCCTGTTCGCCGCGTGGATAGCGTCGGCGCGGGACTTCGCGGCGGTCGAACCGGCCGAAGACGCACGGGCGGTTGCCCGTTTCCTTGCGGATTCGGGCCTCGTAACCGCGGATGGCAGCGATGAGGCAACGCTTCGCCCTGTCCTGGAATCGCTCGCCGCCGGACAGCTCGTGCTTTACCGCGCGCCCGGCCGCAGCCAGTTCGACGTTCGCCCGCATGAGTACCTCAAGGGCACGAGCGGCCTTGCGTTTCGACCGGCGAAGGGCGGCCTCGTCGCTTCGAGCGGCTATCGAGGGACGGCGCCAGGCGACTCCCTTGCCGCCCGCGCCAGCGGGGGAGCATCAGACCTGGATGAGCTGAGCGCGAGGGTCTCGAACGGCGAACTCCGCGGCGTTGGCGCGTACCCGGTAACGTTGCACGACGGCGCGTTCGCGGGTGTGGTGGTGGTCGAAAAGCGAGACATCCAGGCGCCGTCCGGCCCGGCAATCCTTCTTGCCGAGATCCGGCCCGTCGCGGCCAGCGCCTGGACCATCACCATCCTGATGATCCTCCCGGGCGCGGCAGTCGCCACCTTCCTCGCGGTCATCGCCTCCCGCTCGCTCGCGGGGCGTGTCCGGCGGTTGTCGCTCGCTGCCAGCTCCCTCGCCGGCGGCGACCTCTCTGCGCGAGCGGAGGTCGACGGTGAGGATGAGGTGGCCTCGCTCGGGGCGAGCTTCAACGGGATGGCTGAGCGCCTCGAGAGTGCGATGCATTCCCTGGAAGTCGAGCGCGAGCGAGCGCTGGGGCTCCTCGATGCCAACCAGCAACTTGTGGCGAACGTTTCGCACGAGCTTCGGACGCCCGTCGCCGTCATTCGCGGGCAGGTGGAAGCACTGGATGAAGACTCGCCGGGCAATCCGCGCACCGGCATGGCCCTCCGCGAAATCGACCGGCTGGAGTCGCTCGTTTCCGACCTTTTTGCGCTCGCCTCGGCCCGCGCGGGCGATTCTCCTGCGGTGGTGTTCGATGCGGTTGCCTGTGCGCGGGATGCGGTCGCCGGGCTGGTTGACCTTGCCCGCCGGGAAGCAGGCGTTTCGGTGGCTTCCGAACTCCCGGCGGCGTCCGCGCCGGTGCTCGGCGACCCGCGGCGGCTGGCTGCCGTGGTCCAGAACCTCGTCCGCAACGGGATCCGGCACACCCCCGAAGGCGGCATCGTCCTGGTCCAGGCGGCCTGCCATGCGGCGGAGTTCGTGCTCACCGTGCGCGACACCGGCGAAGGCATTCCGGCGGCAGACCTCCCGCACGTGTTCGAGCGCTTCTACCGCGGGGATGACTCGCGCAGCCGAATGACCGGCGGCGCGGGGCTCGGACTCGCTATCGCCCGCGAGTTCATCGAGAGCATGGATGGCGCCATCACTGTGGAGAGTCCCCCCGGTGAGGGCGCAGCGTTCACGGTGCGGCTCCCGCTGGCATCCACCCCTTCGTAACCGCCGGGAAACGCGCCGTCCGGACCGTTCTGCCGATCCCCACGACGGGGGTCGTGTGTGGGCAAGGGCACGATAGTGCTGGTCGGCTGTGTGCTGGGCGCGGGCGCGATGTTCTACATGAACACCGGTGCGGAAGCTTCGCGCCCGGCTGCCGGCGAGACGGCGACGGCCAGCCCCACGAAGGAACTCTCACATTCGCAGACGAAACCGCGGACGCCAACGCCAACCGCGACGCCTGAACCCGGCGCGACACCGACGCCAACGCCCGTGCGCCTCACGATTGCCCAGCTGAAGAACCTGCCGCGGCCCGCCGGGACGCCCTACACGCTCCCGGGTGCGGCTACAGGAGGGAGCTGGTACCCTCCCGCCACCGATCCGCCATCAGCCGATCCGCCTCCACCCACCGTGACCGTCGCGCCGGCGAACACCCCGACTGCGCCGGTCTCGCCGCCATCGGAGGAGCCGAGTACGCCTGTGGCGACGCCGGCGCCGCCCGTGGTCACGCCGACGCCGAACCCGAACCCGTGGCCGATCGCTACCCCGCCCACCCTGCCGCCCTACCCCGACGGGAACCTCGCACCGAACCCGCCGAGCGAGTAGTCAGTGGATGTCCCGGCCGGTGTCGAGGACCGCTTCGAGCATGTCGGCCGGGGCCGCGAAACCGTTCCGCGCGTAGAGCGTGCGGCTGCGTTCCGTCGGCCAGAGGATGACCGAGTCGACGCGCTGTTCGCGGCAGAAGCCGAGTGCGGCATCGAGCAGCCGCTGACCCGTCCCGGCGGCCCGCGCCGAAGGGTCGACGTAGACGTTGGTGATGTAGGCATGCTGTTCCAATTCGGGCGCCGGGTTCGGCACCTTCTCGATGAGCTGTAGCCAGAGTTGACCAACCACTATTTGGTCCTGTTCGGCCACCCAGCAGTGCCACGGCCCGCCCGGCTGCAGGCGCTCCGCCATCCAGGCTGAGCACCGCTCGATGAAGCCTTCGCGCTCCTCGGTGGCCTGGTTCATGGTGGCGCGAAAGTCGTACCGGAGCGCTGCGAGGCGTTCCGCGTCGGCTGGAGTGGCTGACCGGATGTGCATCGCGGAAGCGTAACAGGCGCCCGCACTCCCGGTGGTAGACTTGCCCGCCCGGAGGTATCGCGATGCCCGAATACAGGAAGCCCGGCCCGCTCGTGCGCGTCATGAACTCCGCGATTGGCGTTGTCATCAAGCTGGGCCTGAGTCCGCAGGGCGGCCAGTTGCTCACCGTGCGCGGGCGTAAGAGCGGCAAGCCGATGTCCACGCCGGTGAACCCGATGACCTTCAACGGGAACGAATACCTGGTCGCCCCGCGCGGCGACTGCCACTGGACCCGTAACCTGCGTGTGGCCGGGACAGCCCAGTTGCGCCTCGGGCGGAAGCGCCGCACCGTGCGCGTGGACCACGAACTGGCCGAGGC
>JBDHWA010000219.1:0-4375 GCA_039809945.1 Dehalococcoidia bacterium
CGCGCCGTCGACGAACTTCGGGCGCGAGGCCGCCGCCGGAGGCGCGAAGGCGGCCCGCTCGGCGAGCCGGACGAAGCTGCCGCTCCGCTGTTCTCGGCCGACCCGGTGGATCCGCAGGGTTCGGCCGAACTACACGAGGACCAGGCGGCTGTGCGCACGGCCCTGGCTTCGCTGCCGGGCGACCAGCGGATCGCGCTCGAACTTGCCTACTTCGGTGGGCTGACTCAACAGGAAATCGCCGCTCACCTGCATGAACCGCTGGGCACCGTGAAGACACGGATCCGGCTGGGCATGCAGAAGTTGCGGCGCGCACTGCACGATCGGGAGTAGGGGACACGGATGCCGGGGGAGCACATTTCGCAAGGGCAGGCGGACGAGTTCGCCATCGGTTCACTCGAACCGGCGCTCGAACGCGCCGTCGCGCTCCACCTTGCCGAATGTGACGCCTGCCGCGACATGGTCCGCGATTCGGAGCGGCTCGCTGCCACCTTCGCCATGAGCGCACCCCCGAAGCACTCGCCGGCGCGCCTTCGCGGCCGGGTGTTTACTGCTGCGGGGATTCGCAAGCCGAGCCCGCTGCGGCGAGCCTGGGGGTATGCGCGGACCGTCGCCGGAGTTGCCGCGGTATTCGTGGCCATTGGCGCGTTCACCGGGATGGTCTGGGTGCGCCAGGAGATCGTTGACCTGCGCCAGGCGAACTCGGACCTGCAGGCGCAGTACGACCAGACGCTCTCCCAGAAGGTGGAACTCGCCGCCATCACGAACCAACTGGCCGACCAGAAGCAGGCGGCAGCCGACCTCGAAGAACAGGCCCGGGGCGACCAGGACCTCCTCGTTGCGCTGCTTTCGAACCAGACGAAGGTCGCCGACGTCGTTTCGCCGGGCGAGGATTCGAGCTCCATCGGGCGGCTCATCTGGGACGGCGAGCAGAAGCGCATCTGGTTCGTCGCGAGTTCGCTCCCTCAGCGCCCACCGGGCGAGACGTACCAGATCTGGGCGAACTCGGGCGGCAAGTACTACAGCCTCGGCACCTTCGAGCCCGACAAGGACGGCTTCGCCCGGTACCAGACGGTCGTGCCGGAAGGAATCACCAGCTACGACTCCGCTGTGGTGACGATCGAACGTGCCGGCGGCAGTCCTGTGCGCGAAGGGCCGACCGTCTTTTTTGTCTGGGACCTTTCGCGGCTGAAGGAATAGGCGCTACCAGTCGCCGGAGAAGACCGCCCGGCCCCATGCATCGAAGGTGACGAGGGCGATGCCCTGCTCTTCGGCGCGCTCTCGCATTTCAGGGCCGCCGATAAGCACGGCCTTCGCCCAGACCTCTGCGATCCAGCACTCCTCGGCGCGCGCCGTCACCTGCACGAATTCGCTGTCTGAGGGGAGCCCGGTAGCCGGGTCGATGAGGTGGTGTGCCGGGCGGCCATCGTCCATGGTCCAGCGGCGCTTCAGCGTGGTGGATGTGGCGATCGCTCCTGTGACCCTGCCCGCCCAGGCCACGGAATCGGCGTCGATTCCGGCCACTTCGAGCGCCCAGCCGGGGCCGGCGCCGTCGCTGCCAACACAGCGGATGTCGCCCCCAGCATTGACCATCGCGTTGCCCCAGCGGTCCGCCAGTGCTTCGGCGACGAGGTCGGCCGTCCAGCCTTTGACCAGCCCGCCGAGGTCCATCGCGCCGCCGGTGAGGCGGACGGTGTCGCCGTTGACCTCGATGCAGTCCGCGGGGTTCGGCGCCGGGAGCCGCTTTGCGCGCCCGCCTGCAACCTCCCGAAATGTACGGTCGTAGCCCGCTGCCCGGAGCGCCGGGAGGACCATGGGGTTGAACCGCCCGCCCGTTGTCTCCCAGGCGTCGATGGCCATCTCGACCGCCTCGACGAGCCCGGGATCGGCCACGGTTTCGCCGCGGTTCAGGCGGCTGAGGAGGCTCGTTTCGCGGAAGCGCGAAAAGCGCTGCTCCTGTTGTTCGAAGGCGAGCCGCGCCTGGGGAAAAGCGCCAGCCGGGTTCGTGGCGCACTCGACGAAGACGTCGATGTCGGTGTCCATCGCTCGAAAGGCGTCGTGGAATTCCACCGCTGCTTCTCCCTCGCTCACGGGCACGGTACGGTGTCGTGCGTGAACGAAAGCATACCGCCCGACGTCGCCGCACGGCCCCTCTTCATCATCAACCCGATGTCGGGAGGGGGCCGCACGAAGAAGCGCGTCGGCGTGATCATCGATGCCATTGAGCGGGCTGGGCTGGTGGCGGACGTTGTGTTCACCACGCACCCCGGGCACGGTATCGAACTCGCCCGCGAGGCCATCAGCGCCGGGCGGGAGTTTCTCGTCGGTTGTGGCGGCGATGGCACCGTGTACGAAGTCGCGAACGGCATCCTGAGCATGGACGCAGGCGACCGCGTGCGACTGTCGACCATCGGCCTTGGCACGGGGAAGGACGTCGCGAAGTGCCTTGGGATGGGGCGTGGCAACCTGGCGATCAAGGCCATCGCTGCAGGGAACGAGCGGCGGCTCGACGCCGGGAAGGTGACCGCGATCGGCGAGGACGGGACGGAACAGGTCCGATGGTTCCTGCTCGAAATGTCGGCCGGATGGGTCCCGGAGATCTCCCAGGGAGCGCCGCGCTGGCTCAAGCGGCTCGGCGACACGGCGCCGTATCTCATCATGGCGGGCGTGAAGATGCTCCGGCCGATGGGCCGCCAGTTCACCCTCACGATCGACGGCAACCGTTTTGACGGCCGCTACAACTCGGTTTCGGCGCACAACATGGAACTCTGGGGCGGTGACCTCGTGGCCGCACCCGGGGCGAGCCCGGACGACGGCATCCTCGACGTCATCCGCTGGGGCGACCTTGGCCGCCGGACGGTGGTCAAAGTGCTCGATGCCCAGCGCAAAGGAGGCGCTCACCTCGACATGGACGGGGTCGACCGCCACCCGGCACGCACGCTCGAACTTTCGTCACCGAAGCGGAGCGCACTGGACCTCGACGGCGAGCACGGGGGATACCTCCCGGCGAAGGTCGAAATTGTGCCCGGCGCGCTTCGATTCGTCTGTCCGCCCGCCGGTTAATCCCGGGCCGGAAATGGCGAGCGGCTGTACACTCGATCCTGTAACCCAACCATCGAAAGGACTCATTTCATGCGCGACGTCGTGATTGTTGACGCTATTCGCACCCCGCTGGGCCGCCGTGGAGGCGTGCTCTCGCAGAACCAGCCGATCGAGACTTCGGCGCTCCTCCTGAAGGAACTTGTGAAGCGGAACAACCTCGACCCGGAGATCGTCGATGACGTGATCTACGGGTGCGTGAGCGAAGTCGGCGCGCAGTCGACGAACCTCGCCCGCAACGTGGTGCTGACGGCGGGCTGGCCGTACACCATCCCCGGCGTGACGCTCGACCGGCAGTGCTCTTCGAGCCAGCAGGCGGTGCACTTCGCCGCGAACCAGATTGCCTCCGAAGCGCACGAAGTGGTCGTGGCCGGTGGCACCGAGTGGATGTCGCAGATCCCGCTCGGTGCAAACGTGGGCCAGAACATGGGCTTCCCGTTCACACAGGCGATGCGGGACCAGTACGACCTGACCTCGCAGGGCCTCTCGGCGGAACGCATCGCCGAGAAGTGGGGCATCAGCCGCGAGGAAGCCGACGAGTTCGCCGCAGAGAGCCAGCACAAGGCCGCTCGCGCCCAGGCCGAGGGCCGCTTCAAGAACGAACTCATCCCCGTGCCCGGGAAGAAGAAGAACAAGAAAGAAGACGGCAGCGAGGAGTGGCTCGACGCCACGATCGACTTCGACGAGGGCATCCGGGCGAACACGACCGTCGAGGGTCTGGCGGCGCTCAAGCCGAGCTTCAAGGAGAACGGCGTCCACCACGCCGGAAACTCCAGCCAGATCACCGACGGCTCCTCGGCCGTGCTGCTGACGCACCCGGACAAGGCGAAGGAGCTGGGCTGGCGGCCTCGCGCCCGGATTGTTTCGCAGGCGGTTGTGGGTTCGGACCCTGAGTTCATGCTCACCGGCCCGATCACGGCGACGCCGCTCGCCCTGCAGCGCGCCGGTCTGACCATGCGCGATATCGACCTCGTGGAGATCAACGAGGCGTTTGCCAGCGTCGTCCTCTCGTGGAAGCGGGAGATGAACGCCGACATGAGCAAGGTGAACGTAAACGGCGGCGCCATCGCGCTCGGCCACCCGACCGGCTGCACCGGTGCACGGCTGTTCGGCACCCTCCTGAACGAACTCGAGCGGACCGGCGGCAAGTACGGCCTCGTGACCATGTGCGTTGGCGGCGGCATCGGCACCGCAACAGTCATCGAGCGGCTGTAAAGCCCAATCCCGGCAACGATCTGAAGGCCCGCCGGCAACGGCGGGCCTTCGTTCCGCCCCCGGC
>JBDHWA010000220.1:0-4372 GCA_039809945.1 Dehalococcoidia bacterium
GGCCCCGAGGGCGAAGAGCGCGCGCTGGACTTCATCCTCCAGAACTCGGCGATCACCCGGAACAGCGGCCTCGGCGAGGGCGCGTGGGCGAAAGCGGCTGAGAAGGGCATGGTGAAGATCAAGGCTGTCCAGCCGTCTGCGCTCGCAGTCCAGTTCAACTCGGTCTACAGCGACTACACCGAGGAACGCCCGCTCTATTCCTGCGGCTGGTTCGTCGAGCGGAAGAACCCCTGGCCCACCCTCACCGGCCGTCAGCAGTTCTACATCGACCACCAGTGGTTCCGCGAAGCGGGCGAGGAACTCCTCGTGCACAAGGAACCGGTGGAAGCCGGCGGCAAGTACCCGCTTCGGCTGACTGGCGGCCACACCCGCTGGAGCATGCACAGCATCTGGCGGGCAAGCGAGGAGCTCCTCCGGCTGCAACGCGGTGAACCGGTCGCGTATGTCGCCGTCAGGGACGCCGCGGCACGCGGCATCAAGGATCACGACCAGATCCGTGTCCGCAACGACGTGGGCCACTTCGAACTGCGCGCGAAGGTTTCGCCCGCAGTCCAGCCCGGGACCGTCATCGTCTACCACGCCTGGGAGGGCTACCAGTTCAAGGGCTGGTCCACCCAGAACGACGTGGCGGCCAGTCCCATCAAGCCTACGAACCTGGTCGGCGACTACGGCCAGCTCCACTACCGCATGGCTTCCTACACGATGAACCACGTGCCGAAGGAAGTCGCGGTGGATATCGAACTGGTGGCGCCTGTCGTATGACCGCAGAGACCAGCATTCGCATCGTCGCAGCCCGGCCAGCAGACCATGACGCCGGCTCATTTGGTCCGTTCGGTTCGGGATGGTCCGCCGCTGAGGCCGTTGAGGCGGCCCTCCAACCCACACCGCTCGACGCCCAGCCTTCGGCCTACGTGCAGACGGCCTGGGCGAATCGCAGACATGGAGTGACGCCGTCGGCGCGAGTCGCGGCAGCCGTGGCCGGCGGCGTCCTCCGTGTGCGTGTGCAATGGGCTGCTTCCAGCCCACGGCCCGCGATCACCGACAACAACGTTTTTGCTGACGCCTGCGCACTGTTGTTCCCCCTCGATGGCAAGCAGGCAGAGTTGATGACGATGGGTGACGCGGACCACCCCGTGCGAGCCTGGCACTGGCGGGCTGGAACCCCGGACCCGTTCGTCCTGACGGCGACCGGGTTAGGGACCACATCCCGCCAGGCCATGCCCCACGGCGTCACGGTCGAAGCGGAATGGCACGCGGGCGAGTGGGCCGTCGTGTTTTCCGGCGCCCTCGAAGCGGTCGGCGCCCGATCCGTGCCGATGGGGGTCGCCATCTGGCAGGGCGCCGCCGAGGAGCGCGGTGGGCTGGCAGCGCACACACCCGCCTGGATCACCCTCGAACTCCCGCGCTGAAGCGCAAAGAACGGAGACGACACATGGCCACTGTGAATTCGAAACCAACCCGCCAGTTGGCCATGGTGTTCGACCTGAACAAGTGCCTCGGCTGCCAGTCCTGCACGATCGCCTGCAAGACGCTCTGGACCGATGCACCGGGCATGGAATCGATGTGGTGGAACATCGTGAACACACTGCCGGGACAGGGCACGCCTCGCGGCGCGTTCACCCACGGCGGCGGCTACAAAGACGGGAAGCCCGTTCCGGGGACCTTCCCCTCGCTCCGGGAGTATGGCGAAGCCTGGGATTTCGACCACCAGGCCACATTCGGCGAAGGCGAACGGATCCCGCTGCACCCGCGCAATCGCGACGGCAGCACGCCAGAGTGGGGCCCGAACTGGGACGAAGACATGGGTGGCGGCGAGTATCCGAACTCGTTCTTCTTCTACCTGCAGCAGATCT
Organism: Dehalococcoidia bacterium; assembly: GCA_039809945.1. Taxonomy (GTDB): domain Bacteria; phylum Chloroflexota; class Dehalococcoidia; order Tepidiformales; family Tepidiformaceae; genus Amarobacter. Next base: position 1,854 of record JBDHWA010000220.1, read on the forward strand.
GCGCGAACTGTTCGAAACCGGCCTGCCTCGAAGCCTGCCCGCGTGAAGGTCTCTACCGCCGCGAGGAAGACGGCATCATCCTCATCGACGAGGAGCGCTGCCACGGCTACCGGTTCTGCGCCGAGGCCTGCCCCTACAAGCGGATCTATTTCAACCCCCAGCGCGCCATCGCCCAGAAGTGCATCTCCTGCTACCCACGCCTCGAGGCGGGAGTTGCCCCGGCCTGCGTGCGCCAGTGCCCCGGCCGGGTTCGCCACATCGATTACATGGACAACCTCGAAGGGCACCCCTACAAGCTGGTGAAGGAGTGGAAGGTCGCGCTTCCGCTCCGGCCGGACTTCGGTACCGAGCCGAACGTGTTCTACGTCCCGCCGCTCGCGCCGTCCGCCTTCAACGAGGCAGGCGAGTTCGACGACTCCCGAAACCGCATCCCGGAAGGGTACATGCGCGAACTTTTCGGCCCGGCCGTCGACGATGCCCTGGAGACGATCTCCCGGGAGCGGGAGAAGGTCGCCCGGGGGGAGCAGTCCGAACTGATGGACATCCTCATCTCCCGGGACTGGAACGACCTGATGGGTCCGTTCACACAGAACCCGGCGCAACTGAGCCGGCCGGTTCCGGAGAAGTAGCCATGCCGGACGCCACCTTCGACGGCGCGGAAGCCCGGCTCTATGCGATCCTCGCCGAGGTCATTTCGTTCCCAACGGATGAACTCGCCGAGGTCGCTGGTTCGGGCCTCCTTGCAGCGACGATCGAGGCGATCGCCTCGGAGTTGCAGTGGGCGCCCTCGTTGCCGCTGCTGTCGCCAGCTGACGACGTCAAAGGGCCGGCGCAGCTCGAGTCCGAGTACATTTGCCTGTTCGACGTTCCCGACCGCCTCCCGGCGCCGCTCTACACGGGGGTGTACGCGCCGCGGCGGCGCGATGCCATGGAGGAACTGCTTCGCACCTACCGGCACTTCGGCGTCACCGTGAGCGAGGACGCCCACGACCTGCCCGACTTCGTGCCGACGGTGCTCGAGTTCCTCAGCCTGCTGTCGACGGGGGCAGCCGCTGCAAACCCCGCGGTTCGAGCGGCGTGGGAACGGGCCCTGGCCGACATTCTCGAACGGCACCTCTGCCCGTGGGCGAAGGAGACGGTGTCCCGGCTCGCAAGGCGCGACGCGCTGCCGTTCTACCAGCGAGTGGTTCAGTCGATTGCGTCGGTGGCCGATGCCCGGCTGGCCGTGCTTCGGACCCTCTACCCAGGGACCGCAGCCGGGAGCCTGCCGCGTGCTCAATTCCCCAGCAGGTAGACCATCCCGTTCGCATCGGACGACGCAAGCATGCCCGTGCGAAACCGGTTGCCAGCGAAGTGCGGGTTGCCCTCGGCCTCGTCAGTGACGGCCAGCGACGGCGAAAAGACGGTGACTTCGGCCATCTCCACCAACTCCCAGAGTGACTGGATGGGCTGGCCCGAGCGCGGGTCTGATGGCACGACGTGGGCATTCGTCATCGGCAAGCCCACCGACTCATCGATGTACCAGGACTGGTGGGCAGCGAAGACCGGGCCCGTTTCCGGCATCCCCCAGAAGGTGAGCGCCGGGCACTCGAGGGCCTTGGCCACCCTCCGCCGCTGGTCCGGGTCGAATGGGCCATCGACTGCGAGAACCGCGGCTGAGAGCTGACGGCGTGCGTCCTTGGCTGCGCGTTTCGCCTCGCGGCATGCCCGTGAGAAGCCTTCGATATCGGCGATCGCGTAGTTCACGCCGTGCCGCGAGATCAGGCCGAGCAACTCGTCGGGGTCCGCCTGCGCCCGAGGGATCACGAGCGTGCCGCCGGGGTAGAGTGGCAGGAGCGCGGCCATCAACCCTTCCCACCGTGACAGGGGGAGCGTCGAGAGCCAGCAGCTGGTCTTTGGGGAGTCGAGGAAGGTGGCCATGGAGATGGCCATCGCCAGCAGCGAGCGGTTCGAATGCGAAACCGGGCCGCTCGTCCCCTCAATGGTGACGGCTGGCTGCCGCGGATCGAGGCCATGTGTCACCGGGACGGCAGGAGTCTCGGCGGCCGGTTCCTGCCCCGCGATTACGGCTGCGCCCAGGCTGCTCGCCACTGCCCTGGGGTCTCCGGAGGTGACGTGTAACCGCACTCCTGCCGCGAGGCCAGCCAGCAGCTCGAGGACGCCCCCGCGGGTGAGGGCGCCGGAAAGGACGGCCAGCCGCGATTCGCCCGCAGCCACGGCCAGCGCCTGCGCTCGCCGGTCGACTTCCTGCTGGAGCGCTTCGAAGGTGAGCGTTCCCTGGTCGTCGATGATCGCCGGCGCGTCCGGTGTCCGGCGAGCGTTCCGCACCACGCTGAGCTCGTAGATGGAGTACGGGGGGACGCCGACCACCCGCGAGATGCCAGCGGGCCAGTACCACGAGGGTGTGATGGCAATCGTCTTGGGCACGGGCTACCTCCCCAGGGTTAGATGAGGCCACCGGTTCGCAGCGAAGCTGCTATGCCGATGCAGAGGACGGAGACGACGAGTTCGAATTTGAG
>JBDHWA010000221.1:0-4366 GCA_039809945.1 Dehalococcoidia bacterium
TCGCGCACCCCGGACGAGATCGAGACCGTCCTCCAGCGCCACGGCGTCCCGGCCTTCCGTTCGGCCACGAGCGAAGACCTCTTCGCGGACCCTCAACTCGCGCACCGGCGTCACTTCATCCAGGTCGAGCATGCGTCGCTCGGCCAGGTCTACGTCGAAAACTCCCGGTCGATCCTGTCGGACACGCCGGCGGACATTCGCCGGGCCGGCCCGGGATTCGGTCAGGACAACGAATACGTCCTGCGCGAACTCCTCGGCCTCAGCGAAGAGGAGATGATCGACTACGTGGCAGCGGGCGCGTTGGACTAGCGGGGTGAGTCAGCAAGGTTCGAACAGACTATCCGAACAGGCGGTCCACTATGTCTTGCCGTGAGGTTCCGAAGTGAACAGCGACTTCCCCGAGAATGCCAGCCAGCGTCCCGACTCGCATCGGATCGTGTCGCGGGATGGTCACGTGATGTTCGCCGCCGAGGTCGGTCGTTAGCCGTAAATGGCTGCCAGTCTGACGAGTCACCTGATAGCCCAATTTCGTTAGTGCCCTTGCCAGCGACTCACCGGTGACGTCGCGCGGAAGCCGCGTCATACCGCGATAACGTCGTCGCGGACGAAGTGCAACCGGACCAACCGGGGGGCCTGCCCCTCTTCGAAGTGGCAGCGAACAGCATCCCGGACACGCTCATGGAGGGTGGCCAGGTCATCGGCCTCCGTGAAAATGGGTTCCCCGAGGGCCCGCGCAGTAAACCCGCCCTCCGGGGCCTCGTTCACAACGAAGATGATCTCTTCCACTGGGACCTCCGCGCCTTGCTGCTCATCATACCGCCGCGGCCAACGTCACTGCCGTGCCGCCTCGGCCGGTTTCGCCTGTTGCTTCACGACGAGGACGCGGTCCACGCGGCGGCCGTCCATCGCCATCACGCGGAGCTGGAACCCGGGCAACTCCACCCGGTCGCCAACCCGCGGGATGCGGCCGAGGCGCTGCATGATGAACCCGCCGATGGTGTCGTAGTCCTCGCTGGCGAGTTCGGCGCCGGTCGCGTCCTCGATGTCGGCGATGAGCGCGAGGCCGCTCACGAGCAGGTTCCCCGAAGCCAGCGGGCGCACCGTTTCCATCTGTTCGCGGCCGCCGAGCCAGCGGCCAAGCAGGCGATGGAGCACCTCGTCGGCCGTCAGGATGCCGCTCGTCCCGCCGTGTTCGTCGACGAGCACGACGAACTGCACCTTGCGCGCGCGCATCTCCTGGACCGCGACTTCTACGCTCACCGACTCGGGGATGGCAACCGCCGGGACGATGAGACCCCGCCAGTCCGTGCCGCCGGTTCGAAGCAGGCGAAGGAGGTCCTTCGCGTGGAGGACGCCGAGGATGTGGTCGAGGTCGTCTTCGAACACCGGGTAGCGCGCGTGCTGGTGGCGGTCCACCAGTTCGAGTACGCGCTCCAGTGGGTCTTCGGCGTCGATGGCGACGACCTCGGTGCGCGGCACCATGATCTGGTCGGCCTGGATGGCGCTGAACTCGAGGGCGCGCCGCGCGAGCATCAACTCCGAGGTGGAGAGCAGCCCCGCGCGGGCGCTCGCCTGGATGACCAGTTCGAGTTCGTCGGCGCCGAGGTTCGCCTCGTGCTCGCTCGCCGGGTGGATGCCGAGCGGCTTCACCACGAGCCGCCCGGCGCTGTTCATCACCCAGATGAACGGCCGGAAGACGCGGTTGAAGATGGCGATGGGCGCGGCCACCCAGAGCGCCGTCGCTTCGGAGCGCTGGAGGGCGAGCGTTTTCGGCGCGAGTTCGCCGAGCACGATGTGCAGCGTAGTGATGAGCGTGAAGGCGACGACGACCGCCGCAACGTGCGAGATCGCAGGCGCCCAGCTGCCGACGAGCGCTTCCACCGGCGGCTCAATGACGTGCGCGAGCGCCGGTTCGCCCACCCAGCCGAGCGCCAGTGACGACATGGTGATGCCGAGCTGGGTGGCCGCGATGTAGTTGTCGAGGTCGTGCAGGGAGGCGAGCAGCAGCCGCGCCCGCGATTGGCCGCTGCTGGCGAGTTGCTCGATCCGGCTGCGGCGGACGGCGACATAGGCGAACTCGGTGGCCACAAACAGGCCGTTCGCTGCCACCAATACCACCACGGCTACCAGCCCGATGATCGTCACAGTTGTTTCCGACATGGGCCTAATGGTAGCGGGTGCGCCGGGAATGGCCGCCCGCGACGGGGGGCCAGCGGCTCAGTGCTGGACGGCGAAAACGTCGTAGGTGACGCGGTCCCCGGTGCTGACGCCGCGGCCGATGGCCTGCACGCTGTTGAGCCAGGCGTAGCGCGGGTCGCCTGTTTCGAACAGCGGGGCGGTCACGAGCCGGAGCTGGCCATCGATGCGGACGCCGGTCCCTTCGTAGCGCATGAAGATCGGCGCGCCGTCGTCGGTGGTCAGGAGGATGCGCACATCGAGCTTGATGCTGCCATCGGCGCGGACGGTCACCCAGTCGCCGCCGGAATTGTCGACCGTCCCGCGCATCTTCGGGCCGGAGAATTCGCCGCCCGTGACGATGGCGATGACGCGCGACCCCTGGGGGCCGTTCATCAGCGTCGCGGAGTTCTCGCGGAGCGTGGCCGTGAGCGTGCAGAGGTATTCGAGGACGGGTGTGTCAGGCATGGCGGGAATCTACGGCCCGGCCGGTGAGCCTTGCAAGCGGCGCCGAACTGTCAGGCCTTCGCCTTGCGCCGGAAGCGCATGCGCAACAGGCCGCGGATGTCCTCGGTCGCGGTGCTGATGATCTTGACCTTCGTGTCCTTGTCTTCGACCCAGCGCACGGGCAGTTCGCAGATTTTCAGGCCGGCCTGTTGCGCAAGGATGAGGAGTTCGGTATCGAAGAACCACATGCGGTTTTCGATGTGGGGCACGGTCGCCTCGACGGCCTTGCGGTTGAGCGCCTTGAAGCCGCACTGGGCGTCCGAAATCTTCAACCGCGGGAAGGTCATGCGGATGAGCGCGACATACCCGCGCGAGGTGATCTCGCGCTTGAGCTGGCGGTCCGTCTTCGAACCGCGCGCCAGTCGCGAGCCGATGGCCACATCGCAGCCGCGTTCGGCCACCATCGCGATCAGCTCCGGCAGGTGGTTCAGGTCCGTGCTCAGGTCCACGTCCATGTAGCTGACGATTTCGGCATCGCTGTTCAGCCAGGCTTCGCGCAGGGCGAGGCCGCGGCCCTTGACGGTCAGCACCAGCGCCTGGACACGTTCGTGGCGGGCATCGAGTTCGCGGGCGAGTTCCGATGTGCCGTCGTTCGAACCGTTATCGGCGATGACGAGCCGCCAGTCGTACTGCGGGTGCTGTTCGAAGAGCGCGAGCGTGGCGAGGACGCTCTGTTCGAGGACTTTGACTTCGTTGTAGCAGGGGATGACGACATCGACGCGGACCGGCATGGGGCGATTGTCGGCCGGGAGGGCTAAAGGCGCCAACAAGACGGGCGCCGGGGCGATGCCCTCGCCGGGAAACGAAAACGCCGGCCAATGGCCGGCGTTTGTTCTGAGGCCCGGGAAGCCTGTCAGGCGGACTTGCTGGCGAGTGCGGCGAGGCGGCGCTTGGCGCGGTCGGCCTTGCCGGTGTGGATTGCGCCCATCTTGGCGGCGCGGTCGAGTGCGGAATAGGCGCTGCTGAGCGCTTCCTTCACCTGTGCCTCATCTCCGCTGCCGACGGCTTCGCGGACGCGGCGGACAGAGGTGCGGGCGAGGGTGCGGCGCGCGCGGTTGCGGTCGCGCTCGCGAAGGGACTGGTGCCAGCGCTTGATTGCGGACTTATGGTGAGCCATGCGTAATCCGGGCCTGTTTCTCAGAGTGTCGAACGAAAAGAGTACCCCGGCAGGTCCGTTCGGGCAATGAAAACGATGGCCGGTCAGTTCGCCGGGGATGTCCTCAGCTTCTTACCGCCAGCCAGCGGGACAACACGGACGCCATCGCCATCAATGACCGAGAGATACGTTTCGACGGCGAGGCCGGGAAACCGCGCCGCGAGGATCTCCCGGGCGCGTTCGAGGTGTTCGCGGTGCACCACCTCCTCTTTGCGGCGGCCCGCCAGGTCGCGGTAGACGCCGCAGGTCATGTGGTTCATGAGCAGGATGCGCTGGAAGTGGTGGAGTTCGAACAGCAGGTCAATCTCCTCCTCCATCGTCTGGCGCGCGGCTTCGCTCGTCGGAAGGACAATCTGGCGGACGCCGCCGGGCCTGGCGATGAGGTCGTAGGCGTTGTTCAGGCCGAGGTCGAGCCGGGCCTGGCGCTGAGCCGAGACAAAGCGGAAGTCGGAGCACGAGATGACGAGGGCCCGGCAGCGGGCCTTGCTGAGCTTGATCCCCATACCAACCATTCTGACCCACGACGGC
>JBDHWA010000222.1:0-4362 GCA_039809945.1 Dehalococcoidia bacterium
TCCTTGGGGCTGCCTGCATCACCGGGCTCCAGGCCTTCGCCGAGATGGAGCCGGGCGTGCATGACCCGGAGGCCGCAATCGCGGCGCTGGCCGACCTCCTGCGCCGCACCGCGCCTGTGGAGGCCGCCCGATGACGCTGAACCCCGGCGCACCGCCCGTCCTCGAAATCCGCGACCTCGTGAAGCGCTACCGCAACGGCACGCTCGCGAACGACCGCATCTCCCTCGCACTCCGGCCCGGCGAGATTTACGGCCTGCTCGGCCCGAACGGCGCCGGCAAGACGACGCTCGTCCGCCAGGTGCTGGGCGTCCTCAAGCCCACCTCCGGCACGATTACCCTCGACGGCCGGGACGCTGTGGCCGACCCCGGGTTCGCCCGCGCGAGCATCGGCTTCCTTCCCCAGGGTCAGTTCGACCTCCTCTCCCTGCGCGTCGGCGAACTCATCGACTACTCGGCCCGGCTGCGCGGGATGAGCACAGCCGATGCCCGCCGCCGCCGCGACGAACTGGCCGGCCAGCTGGACCTCGGACCCTTCCTCCAGACCTCGATGCATGCTGCCTCTGGCGGTGTCCGGCGGATGGCCGGGTTCGCCGCCGCGATCGCCGCTCCCGCTCGCCTCCTCGTGCTCGATGAACCGACGAACGACGTGGACCCGATCCGCCGCCAATTGCTCTGGAACGCCATCGGCGAACTGGGCGCGAACGGGGCCACCGTTCTCCTCGTCACCCATAACCTCGCCGAGGCTGAGCGCTTCATCGACCGGCTGGCCATCATCGACGGCGGCCGCATCGTGCGCGAAGGCACCCCCGGCGCGCTCCGCTCCCTCGTGACCGACAAGCTGCGGCTCGAACTCGTGCTCACCGGCGCGGTCACGCCTCACCCGGCGCTCACCCGCGAACACGCGGACTCGGGCACCTACCTGTTCGACCAGCGGGACCTGCCGGCGGTCAGCAACTGGCTGACGGCGGTGCGCGAAGCCGGTTTCCTCAGCGACTTCCGCATCGGCCCGCCGACCCTCGACGACATCTACGCGGCGGTGATGACGCCTTCGCGCCAGCTGGAGGCAGTCTCGTGAATGTGGTGAGTCAGTACCGCGACCTGCTCGGCATCCAGCTGCGTTCCATGCGCGATGAGGTGTGGATGATCGCCATCATCCAGGTGATGCTCGGTGTCGGCCTCATGCTCGGGACGGGCTACCTCATCCCCAACATCTCCGACATGTCGGCCACCTTCCTCGTCACCGGGTGCGCCGTCCAGGCGTTCGTCACGATGGGCCTCGTGATGCTGCCGCAGTTGCTGGCCCAGTCGAAGGCGGAGGGCCGCATCGAGTACTTCCTGACGATGCCGGTGAGCCGCGAGGCCTACCTCCTCGCGCTCATCACCGTGGTCGCGATAACGGCGCTGCCGGGGGTCGCGTTCACGCTCGGCTTCGGCGCCTGGGTGTACGGCCTCTCGTTTGGCTTCGAACCCGCCTTCCTCGCCGTGACGGTGCTCTGCATCCTGTCGCTGGCGGGCGTTGGGGTCGCTCTCGCGATGTTCAGCCCGCACCAGCAACTGGTGAACGCGACCACCCAGCTCATCATCTTCTACGTGCTCTTCTTCTCGCCGGTCATCCTCCCGGCTTCGCAGCTGCCGGAGATCCTCCAGCAGTCGGCGAAACTCGCGCCGCCCACCTATGCCGCTGACGGCGTGCGGGCCACGCTGACCGACCTGCCGGGCACGAACCTCGGCAAGGACCTCGTGGTGATGAGCGGGTTCGCTGTTGGATCCATCGCGCTCAGCGCGTTCGCCATTCGCAGGCGCGGGTAAGCCGGTCACCGGACCGCGCACCCCTCTCGTTGCGTTGCCGGGGCCGGTATCGCCCCGGCAACGGCATTTTCAGGTGACATCGACGACCCGTATAGCGTGTTGTTCCCCTACGCTCCCTTAAGGGGCGCATGATCGATATCAGGTATTTGTCACTCCTGATCGAGTTCTATCGCCGATGGGTATGGCCCCCTGTCGAGGCGATGCTTCAATCGAGGGTTAGCGCCAGTTCGAGCCGACCTCACAGTGAGGGCCGATGGTCCACCGTGCCGCATAAGTCTCAGTCACCGAACGCCATCCGGGCGTGAATCGTCGCCGATTTGGGCGAAGCTCACGTCGTCGCGCACTTGCCGAGGTATTGACTCGCCGATTCCGGTGAGTCGCAGCTGAGAAAGTGCGATAGCTGCCGCAGGCAACCCGCCTGTCACCGAACCAGGATCACCGCGATCGAGGCTTCCGTCCGCCGTGTGATCGCCAGCCATGCGAAAGGTTCACGTATGAAACTCAATTTGCGAGCGAAGCTGATGGGCGGCTTCGCGCTCGTCATCGTCTTCCTCATCGCCGTCGCCGCTGTCGGCCTGATGCGCCTCAACGACGCCGTTTCGCGGACGGACACGATGTACGAGGAAAATGTGCTCGGCGTGCAGGACGTCCTGCTTGCAAACCGGTACTTCATCGCATTCGGACGCGAACTTCGATCCGCGGTCATCGCCCAGGATGATGCAGCTCGGAGGAAGGCTGCGGACCTTGCGAAGACGGACCTCGAGGAGGGCTCCAAAGCCTTCGCCGCTTACGGCGAGGTCGTCGAGAGTCGCAATGCCGAAGAGCAGAAGCAGTTTGCCGCGCTCAAGGAACGAGTGGAACAGACCACTGCAACGCGGGCGAAAGCAGCCGAGCTGGTGGCGGCAGGGAAGGTTCAGGAAGGGTGGGCGCTCGAACAGGGGCACATGGAGCTCGTGCTGGAACAGAACACGATGCTCGACGAGGCGGCTGAACATGAAGCAAACCTGGCTAAGACAGACCGTGACACCTCGGACAGCGCTGGTTCGTCGGCGCGCACGCTCGTCCTCAGCCTGACTATCGCCGCGGCGTTGCTGGGGCTTGGCATTGCCTTCTTCCTTTCCCGGTCGATCACGTCCGGCGCTGCCCTCGTGGTCGCCAGGCTCCAGAGTCTCCAGCAACACTGCGTCACGAACCTCGAAAAAGGCATCAAGGGCCTCGCCGCCGGTGACCTGACGTTCGACGTCCAGCCGATGACCCCGCTCATCCCGAACCCTGGCTCAGACGAGATTGGCCAGGCGGCCGCGAGCGTGAACAAGGTTCTCGAGCAGATGGTCTCGACTATCGCGAGCTACAACGAATCGCGGACGACGCTTTCCGAGCTGATCCGCGAAGTGCAGCAGGGCGCCAGCTCCATCAGCAGTGCAGCGACCTCGCTCCAGGAGAACTCGGACCAGATGGCCGCCGCGACGGGCCAGATCGCCGTCGCCATCAACGAAGTGACGCGCAGCGCCGTCAACCTCTCGTCGCTCTCGCAGGACTCGGCGCGGGAAGTCGAACGGGTGGCCGCCGGGTCGCAGCAACTGGCAGCCAGCGCCGCCGCCTCGTCGGATTCGGCCACGAGTTCCCGTGACGAAGCGACCCAGATCGGCCAGCGCATCCAGCTTGTCGCCGCCGCATCGGAAGAAGTGGCTTCGGCCGCCGAGGAGTCGCGCACCGCGGCCCAGCACGGCCAGGAAGCTGTCCGCGAAGCCGTGCGCTCGATGGAGTCGATTGCGGCGGCAGTCGGACGGGCCTCGTCCACCGTCGACCAGCTCGGTGAATACGGCCAGCAGATCGGGAACATTGTGAAGGCGATCGACGAGATCGCCTCGCAGACGAACCTCCTCGCCCTCAACGCCGCCATCGAAGCGGCCCGGGCGGGCGAACAGGGCCGCGGCTTCGCGGTCGTCGCCGAAAACGTGCGCTCCCTCGCCGAACGCTCGAGCGAATCGACGAAGGAGATCGCGGACCTCATCGCGAAGGTGCAAAACGGCACGGAAGAGGCGGTCCAGGCGATGGCGGTCGGCGTCCAGGACGTCGAAGCCGGGCGCAGCATCACGAGCCAGGCTGGCGACGCGCTCGAAAGCATCATCGTCAGCGTCCAGCAGTCGGCTGCCCGGATGAAGGAGATCGCACACGAAGTGGGCGACCTCGCGACGGGCGCGGGCCGCATCGTCGGCAGCGCCGAGCACATCGCCGCAATGGCCTCGGAGTCGGCGCGGGGCGCCGGCGACATGGCCCAGGGCACGAGCCGGGTGACCGAGGCCATCGTCCAGGTTTCGGCCACGAGTGAAGAGACTTCGGCGTCAGCTGAAGAAGTTTCGGCGAGCACAGAAGAGCTCTCCGCGCAGTCGGAAGAGCTGGCAGCCACGGCCAGCCGCCTGACGGACATGGCGGCCGGGCTGAACGCCGCAACTGCGCGCTTCAAGCTCGCCTGACGGACCGGCGCCTCCCGCCGGGAAGAGGGCCGCGGTCACCGCGGCCCTCTCGCCGTGCCCGGAGACTCGCCCCCGT
>JBDHWA010000223.1:0-4338 GCA_039809945.1 Dehalococcoidia bacterium
GCGAACAGCCGGGCGCTCTCCGTCCAGCCACAGGCCGATGGCAGGAAGCTGCACACCTTCGAACCGACGAAGCGATTCAGCACCTACCTGTTCGCACTGGTGGTTGGGCCGTACCACGTCGCCCGTGAGAAGCATGGCGATATCGACATCGGCCTCTTCTGCCGGAAGTCGCTGGCGAAGCACCTCGATACGGCTGAGTTGTTCGAAGTCACCCGCCAGGGGCTCAACTTCTACGCCGACTTCTTCGACTTTCCCTACCCGTTCGGCAAGTACGACCAGGTATTCGTTCCCGAGTTCAACGCAGGGGCGATGGAGAACGTCGGTTGCGTCACTCACAACGAGTACATGGTGTTCCGCGACCCGCCGACCGAGAACCAGCGCCGCGGCCGGGCCGAGGTGATCCTCCACGAGATGGCCCACATGTGGTTCGGCGACCTCGTCACCATGAAGTGGTGGAACGACCTGTGGCTCAACGAGAGCTTTGCCACCTACATGTCCTACCTCTGCATGGATGAGGCCACGCGGTTCAAGACCGGCTGGCAGGACTTCGCGTCATCGATCAAGAACTGGGCGTACCGCCAGGACCAATTGGTCACGACCCACCCCATTGCCGGCCAGGTTGCCGATACAGACCAGACCTTCCTGAACTTCGATGGGATCACCTACGGGAAGGGAGCGTCGGTCCTGAAGCAGCTCGTGAAGACGCTCGGTATCGATGGGTTCCGCGCCGGGATGCGCCACTACTTCAAGACCCACGCCTACGGGAACGCCACCCTCGCGCAGTTCATCGCCTCACTGGAGGCGGGCAGCGGCGTCGACCTGCAGCGCTGGTCCCAGCTCTGGCTCGAAACGCCGTCCCTGAACACGCTCGGGACGCACTGGGAGGCCGACGGAGACCGGATTACGCGATTCACCGTCACCCAGACCGCGCCGGAGGAATACCAGACGCTCCGCCCGCACAGGGTGGACATCGGCCTGGTGCGTGACAACGGCGCGCAACTCGAGGTAAGCGTCATCCCGGTCACTATCGATGGTCCGGAGGTTGAAGTGATGGAGGCGCGCGGGCTGGCCCGGCCATCGCTCGTGTTCCCGAATTACGGCGACCACGGCTACACCAAGGTGGCGCTGGACCGTGACTCGCTCACATTTCTCAAGGCGAACATGGAGCGGGTCGATGACGCCCTGCTCCGCCTGCAACTCTGGACCTCGCTCTGGAGCATGGTGCGCGACCAGCAACTGAAGGCGCCTGAGTACCTCGAACTCGTTCGGACGAAGATTTCCGGCGAGGCGAGTCCGGAACTGGTTGAGGCGGTCCTCAACAACGCGACCGCTGCAATCTCGCGCTACGTTCCCGAGGACTGGAAGGTTCGTGAGGCGCACGCGCTCGCTGCCGTGGCGCACGAGGCGCTCAAGGGCGAGGCCTCGACCGACCTCAAGATCATCTGGACGCGGACCCTGATCGCCAACGCCGTGACCCCGGAAGACCTTGCCCTCGTTGGCAGGCTCGCGGACGGAGAGGAAGCGATACCCGGAGTCGCCATCGACCAGGACATGCGGTGGGCGATCGCTGCGAAGCACGTGGCTTACGGCCTCCCCGGTGCACAGGCCCGCGTTGACGCAGAAGTTGCCCGCGACGGATCGGACCGCGGGGTGCGTGCCAAACTCCGCTGCGAAACCTCGGCGCCCGACGCCTCCGTGAAGGCCGACGCCTGGACCAGGTTCAACGGCGAAGGCTACGGCTCGCTCTACCTCACTGGCGCCGCGATGTCAGGGTTCAACTGGTCTGAGCAGTCGGAACTCCTCGACCCGTACGTCGAGAAGTTCTTCGAAGCCATCCCGGGGATCTACCGCACGAAGGACAAGGAGTTCGCTTCCGACTACTTCCGCAGCCTCTTCCCCGGTTACCGTGTCGAGCGGGAGATCCTGGCAAAGAGCGAGGCCGTGCTGGCTCGCTTCGGCGATGAGTTGCCCACACTCGCCCGGACGTTGAAGGAAGCGAACGACGACCTCCTGCGCGCTATCCGCTGCCGGGAGTTTGCCGCGAAGTAGTTCGGTGTCCCGGTAATGACGCGGTGCGGTATCGTTCGCGCCAAAAGGAAGCGGAGGCCGTATGAACTTCGGATTGCACATCGGACAACAGAACATCTCCATCCAGGAGATGCGGCGGGCATGGACCTGGGCGGACACAGCAGGGTTCGACTGGGTCGACGTCTGGGATCACTTCTACGAAGCGCCGCCCGTCGATGGCAACGGGAGTTGCTTCGAGGCGACGACCTGCATGGCGGCAATCGCCTGCGAAACAAAGAACGTGCGGATCGGCGTGCTGGTGCTCGGGATGAACTACCGGCACCCCGCCATCCTCGCCAACGCCCTGACTACCATCGACCACCTGAGCGACGGACGACTCGAAATTGGCCTCGGAGCAGGGTGGCACCAGCAGGAGTACGCGGCCTATGGCATCCCATTTCCTCCTGTCGGCCAGCGGATGGACATCCTCGAAGAAGGCGTCCAGGTGGTCCGCATGCTGACGACGCAGGATCGTTCGGATTTCGCCGGGAAGTACTACACCCTCAACAACGCAGCCTGTTATCCGAAGCCGATCCAGCCCCGGCCGCGCATCTGGGTGGGCGGCAACGGCGAGAAGCGGACGCTCCGCATTGCAGCTCGCCATGCCGATGGCTGGAACGCTCCGTACCCGTCCGTGGATGAGTTCAAGCGGCTCTGTGGCGTGCTGGATCAGTGGTGCGAGAAGGAAGGCCGGGACCCGGCTTCCATCGAACGCACCGTGAACCTCAGCTTTCACATGGCAGCGACGCCAGCAGACCTCGCACGAACCGAAGCCCAGTACAAAGACACCTGGGGTCCCGGGAGCGAAGGTATGCGCAGCCGCGGCGTTGTCCTTGGCCTGCCACAGCAGGCTATCGACCTTGTCGGGCGCTACCGCGATGCCGGGGCAGCACGGGTGAATATTGCGCAGCGGCCGCCGCTTGACTGGGATGGCCTCCACGCCTGGGCGGCCGAGGTTATCCCGGCGTTCGCGTGAGGGCGCTCGCTACCGTCGATGCCACCGGCCACGTACGATCAGGGCAATGAGTGGCCCACGCCGCATCGCGGTCCTCGGTTCGACCGGCTCGATTGGTACACAGGCGCTGGATGTTATCCGGCAACTACCGGAGCGCTTCGCCGTCGATTCATTGGCTGGCGGGCGGAACCACGGACTCCTCGCGCAGCAGATCGCCGAGTTCCGGCCGCGGGCAGCCTCCTGGCAGGGTGCGGCGTCCGCTGATCTCGAAGCTGCGGTGCAGTCCACCGGCTGCCGGTTCGCCCCGGTGGAGGACCTTGCCCTCGCGTCGGACATTCCGCTGATTGCCACGGCCGGCGCCGCCGGGCTGTTCCCCACGCTCGCAGCCCTGAAAGCCGGGATGCCGGTCGCCATCGCGAACAAAGAAGTGCTTGTGATGGCCGGTAACGTCGTGCAGAAAGCCCTGCGTGAGCATGGCGGCCGCCTCCACCCCGTCGACAGCGAGCATTCGGCCATCTGGCAGTGTCTCTGGGGCGAAGAGAGTCACGGCATCCGCCGGATCCTGCTCACCGCCAGTGGTGGGGCCTTCCGTGACCTCGACGCCGACCGTCTGGCCGTGGTCACCGCTGAACAGGCGCTTAACCACCCCACATGGAACATGGGACCCAAGATCACCGTCGATTCAGCGTCGTTGATGAACAAGGGGATGGAGACGATCGAGGCGATGTGGCTCTTCGACGTCCCCATGGAAAAGGTGGAAGTGGTTCTGCATCGCGAATCAATCGTCCATTCCCTGGTGGAGTTCAGTGACGGGAGCGTGAAGGCGCAGATGGGCGTGCCTGACATGCGCCTCCCTATCCAGTTGGCGCTTGCCTATCCGGAGCGGATGCCCACACCACCGATGCCGGCGCTCGACCTCGCTGCCATCGGGTCGCTCAGCTTCGGCAAGCCAGACATGGACCGCTTCCCCTGTCTGCGGCTCGCCATCGAAGCCGGGCGGCGTGGCGGCACCTTCCCCTGCGCTATGGCCGCAGCCGACGAAATCGCAGTGGGCCGCTTCCTCGACGGCGAGGTTGGTTTCCTCGACATCCCGCGGATCATCGAAGCAGTGCTTGAGAAGCACGACGGAATCGCCGATCCTGACATCGAGACGATTCTCGAAGTCGACCTCCAGGCGCGCGATGAGGCGCGAGCGGTGAAACCAGGAGTGCCTGTTTGATGTTTCTTGCGTTCGACGGCGTCGCCATCCTGAGGGCGGCAGTCCCGTTCCTCAGCATCCTCCTGATCCTCGTGCTCATCCACGAATTCGGGCACTT
>JBDHWA010000224.1:0-4336 GCA_039809945.1 Dehalococcoidia bacterium
AGCCGTCGGCTGTTCGCTGATAGCTGCGCACTGATCTATCCTGAAACGGTTGTGTTTCTCAGGCGGCGTTGTGGTTCCTCACTGAGGGGCCAAATCTATGATGCCGCACGTTGGAGGATTCCCTGGTTACCCCTGTCAGCATGAAGCAGTTGCTGGAGGCCGGCGTTCACTTCGGCCACCAGACCCGGCGCTGGAACCCGAAGATGCGCCAGTTCATCTTCACCGAGCGCAACGGCATCCACATTATCGACCTGCAGCAGACCGTCACCCGGCTCGATTCGGCGATCACGTTCATCCGTGATGTCGTCGCGACCGGTTCGGACGTGCTCATCATCGGGACCAAGAAGCAGGCCCGCGAAACGGTCGAACTGGAAGCGCAGCGCGCCGGCCTGCCGTACGTGAACAACCGCTGGCTCGGCGGCACGCTCACGAACTTCCGCACCATCCAGAGCCGGATTAAGCACCTCCAGACGCTCGAGACCTCCATGGAGCGCGGCGATTACTCGCGGCTCACGAAGAAGGAACAGCTCGACATTTCGAACGAGATCGAGCGCATGAACCGCTACTTCGGCGGCATCAAGCAACTCGACCGGCTGCCTGCCGCGGTGTTCATCATCGACACCGTCAAGGAAGCGATCGCAGTCGCCGAATGCAAGCGGCTCAACATTCCGATCGTGTCGCTGGTCGATACGAACTGCGACCCTGACCCGGTTGCTTACCCGATCCCGAGCAACGATGACGCGATTCGCGCGATCAAGCTGATCCTCGGCAAGGTGGCCGATGCCGCCATCGAGGGCCGCGCGGCGAAGGAATCGGGCGCGGGCGCCGGCACCGGTGTCTCGGCCGAAGAGTTCGCGGGAACGTTCTCGGCTTCGCCCGACGATGCGGCCAGCGAGGATGCTGCCGCGACCGTCACCACCATCAGCGCATCGGCGCAGGCCGCTGCCCAGGCCCAGGAGTAACGCGAACCCCATGGCAGTCACCACCGAGCAGATCAAGGCGCTTCGCGAAGAGACCGGCGCCGGCGTGATGGACGCCAAGCGCGCCCTCGAAGCGGCGAACGGCGACGCAGCGAAGGCGAAGGCCATCCTCCGCGAGCAGGGCATCGCCGCTGCCGCCAAGCGAGCCGAACGCGAGACCTCGAACGGCGTCGTCGAGGCCTACATCCACGCCGGCGGCCGCATCGGGGTCATCGTCGAAGTCAACTGCGAAACCGACTTCGTCGCCAACACCGATGACTTCCGGACCCTCGCGAAGAACGTGGCCATGCAGGTCGCGGCGATGAACCCGGCCGTTGTTTCGAAGGATGACCCGGACCGCGGGAAGCATGAAGGCACGGACGCAGAAGTCTGCCTCCTGAGCCAGCCGTTCATCCGGGACTCGTCGAAGACGATCGAGCAGCTCGTGCAGGATGCAGTGGCGAAGACGGGCGAGAACATTCGCGTCCGCCGCTTCAGCCGGTTCGAACTGGGCCAATAGCCGCCGATGGACAACGGGGAATTGCCGCGCCGCCGCCGGGCGCTGGTGAAGTTGAGCGGTGAAGCCCTGATGGGGGATCGCGCCTTTGGCATCGATCCCCAGACTCTCAACGACCTGGCCCGGCAGGTGTGCGCGGCCGCCGCGGAAGGCATCGAAGTTGCCGTCTCCGTAGGCGGCGGCAACTTCTGGCGCGGCGCGGTTGTCGCCGAAACCGGTATGGACCGCGCCACGGCGGACTACGCCGGCATGCTCGGCACCATCATGAACGCGCTCGCACTCCAGGACGCCCTCGAAAAACAGGACGCCGAAGTGCGGACCCTCAGCGCGCTGCCCATCCCGCAGGTCGCTGAGCCGTACATTCGGCGGCGTGCCATCCGCCATCTCGAAAAGGGCCGCATCGTCATCTTCGCAGCCGGGACCGGCAACCCCTTCATGACGACCGACACGGCGGGCGCACTTCGGGCCATCGAAACGGACTGCGAAGTGCTGTTGATGGCGAAGAACGGCGTCGACGGCGTGTACGACGCGGACCCGGCGAAAGTGCCTACAGCCACCCGCTTCGAACGCTTGAGCCACATCGAAGCCATCCAGAAGCGGCTGCAGGTGATGGACATTACCGCCCTTTCCATGTGCATGGAGCATCATTTGCCCATCGTGGTGTTCGATGTTGCCGCCCCCGATGCGGTATTCCATGCGCTCCGTGGCGATAGAATCGGGACAGTTGTTTCGACGCTCCCGGAGGCGGACGCCCCCGGAGGCGGCTAACCATCGGAGGACGCGGCAATGGCTGACCCGGACGAAATCCTGCTCACTGCGGACGAAAAGATGGACTCCTCGATCGAGTCCTTCCGGCGCGAACTGAACGGCATCCGCACCGGCCGCGCCCATCCAAGCCTGATCGAAACCCTTCCGGTCGACTACTACGGCGCGACCACCCCGCTCAAGCAGCTCGGCACGATTAACGCGCCGGAAGCCCGCCTGCTCACCATCCAGGTGTGGGATCGGGGCGCGGTCCAGGCCATCCAGAAGGCGATCCAGGCTTCGGACCTTGGCCTCAACCCGGCGATCGACGGTCAGACCATGCGCCTGCCCATCCCTCCACTCACCGAGCAGCGCCGCAAGGACCTCGTGAAGATGCTGCACAACAAGTCGGAAGAGGCGCGGGTCGCGATTCGCAACGTCCGGCGGCACTCGCACGAAGAGTTGCGCAAGGCCGAGAAGGACGGTGATGTCTCCCAGGATGACCTGAAGCGCAGCGAGGAAGAGTTGCAGAAGATCACCGACCGGCACATCGCGCTGGTCGATGCCGAGGCGAAGAAGAAAGAGGCTGACCTGCTTGAAGTCTGAGCCTGCCGCGGCGCCGACGGCTGCGTCAGCCGATTACCTTGGCGACCTCATTTCGCCGATTTCGGGCGGGCGCGTGCCCCGGCACGTGGCGGTGATCATGGATGGCAATGGCCGCTGGGCTACGCAGCGAGGGCTGCCCCGGGCCGCAGGGCACCGGGCCGGCACGGAGAACATCCGCCGCGTCATCGAACGGTTCGCGGACCACGGCGTCCAGTACCTCACGCTCTACGCCTTCAGCACGGAAAACTGGAACCGCCCCGAAAAAGAGGTGCGCCTCCTCATCCGGCTTCTGCGCTACTTCATCCGTCGTGAGACGAACAACCTCCACAAGAACGGCATCAAGTTGCAGATGCTCGGGCACATCGAGACGCTCCCGGAGTGGCTCCAGAAGCAGGTGGCTGACGCCATCGCCCTGACCAGCGAGAACCAGCGCATGACGCTCAACATCTGCTTCAGCTACGGCGGGCGCGACGACATCCTGATGGCCGTCCAGGCGCTGGTGCGGGCCGAAACCGAGGCCTCGGAGATCACCGAGGAGACCATCTCCCGCCATCTCTCCACTGCCGGCGCGCCCGACCCTGACCTGCTCATCCGTACCGGCGGCGATATGCGCATTTCGAACTTCCTGCTCTGGCAGGCGGCCTACGCCGAGCTCTACTTCACTGATACGTTCTGGCCGGACTTCGGACGCGAAGACACCGACATCGCCCTCGCCGAATATGGCCGCCGGAAGAGGAAGTTCGGTGGGCTGCTTCCGGAAGACCTCGAAGCGTTCGGGAAGGATGCAGCAGGCCGCTGAGTGACGGCAGGCCATTGGGCCACGTCGCATCCCTGGGTTCCGCTGGGTGTGGAGGTGCTCCATGCCACGGATACTCACCGGGACCATTTCGTACACAGTTCGCCCGGGCGACACGCTCTGGGGGATTGCCGCTGCCCATGATGTCCCGCTCGACGCGCTCATTGCTGCGAACGCCGGTCTCGTCACAGAGCCATCGCTGATTCAGCCCGGCTGGCTGCTGACCATCCCCGGAGCGATGCCCCGTTCGCGAACCGGCGCGCCGCCTGCCGGCGATGGGGTGACAGCCTACACCGTCCGCGTGGGCGACACGTTGAGCGCGCTCGCAGCACGCTGGGGCGTCAGCGTCGAAGCGATTTGCGCACTCAACGGCATCGCCGACCCGCACTGGATCTTCGTCGGCCAGCGGCTCTGGCGACCAGTCGCGGGAGATGAGCCCGCATCGAACCCGCCGGGACGGCTGCACTTTTCCCGCCTGCCGCTGGACGTCCCGCCAGCGGTCATCACCGGAGGCTACCGCGAGGACTATGGCGGCTACCTTCATCGTGGCATCGATTTTGGCGGTGTTGCTGTAGGGACGCTGATTGTCGCGCCGGCAGAGGGCGTGGTGACGGTGCACCGGCCGGGCGACGGCTGGGGCGATGGGAGTTTTGGCATCTGCGTCGTCATCGACCACCCGGGGACGCCGTGGTGGTCCGTCTACGCCCACATGAA
>JBDHWA010000225.1:0-4314 GCA_039809945.1 Dehalococcoidia bacterium
GAGGGCATCACCGTGAACTGCATCTGTCCCGGGCCGATTCGCACCGGGATGACTGCGCCGATTCCCGAAGAGATGAAGGAGAAGTACGCCCGCCAGCGCACGGCCCTCCGCCGGTACGGCTCGCCCGAAGAGGTGGCCCAGATGACGCTCAGCTTCGCCCTGCCCGCGGCCTCGTTCCTCACCGGCGTCGCCGTGCCGGTCGATGGTGGCCTCACGATTCGCCGGGCATAGTCGACCCCGCCCGTCCCGGGCTGAAAGCCGCGGTCGGGTAGAATGGCCTGATGGCCACCGACCAGCTCGAAGTGGAATGGCAGTACGCTGCGCTCGATACCCGGCCGGTGGTTCGCTGGCTCAACGGCGCGCTCCCGGCCGGCTTTCGCGTGGAGCCAGCTGGCGTCAAGGAACTGAACGACACCTACTTCGACACGGCCGAGTTCCACATCAATCGCGCCGGGTACACCTGCCGGGTTCGTCACAAGGGCGAGCAGTCTGAACTGACCCTCAAGGCCAAGGCCGAGGCCTCAGAAGGCCTGCGCTCACGCCGTGAGCTGACTGAGCCGCTGCCGCAGGGGGCGCCGTCTCCCCTGGCTGCCACCGGGCCCTGCGGAGAGCTGCTCCGTGCGGTCGCTGGCCGGACCGAAGTCAGCGAAATCTTCCGGCTCCACACGCGGCGCGAGCTGTTCAACCTGTTCGATGACGGCGGACCGCTCGGCGAAGTTGCCGTCGACGAGACCACGATCCCGGTCGGCGAAGACCGCCCGGTGCGCCTCTCCCGTATCGAAGTCGAAGTCCACCCTGACGCCGTGGAGCGCGCTCGGCCCTTCGTGGCGGCGCTGGTGAGCGCCAACCGGCTGACCGAAGCCGGTTCCTCGAAGTTCGAAGCCGCACTCATCGCCACCGGCCAGGTCGTGCCGGAAGCCCGCTCGGAGTTCGGCCCCACGACCGTAAGCCCGGAAATGACCGCGGGCGAAGTCGCCTTCGCGGTCCTGCGCAAACAGTTCGCGGCGATGCGCGCGAACGAGCCCGGCACCCGCCTCGGCGAAGACATCGAGGCGCTGCACGATATGCGCGTCGCCACGCGCCGCCTTCGTGCCGCGATGGCCGCGTTCCGGCCGTTCCTCACTCCGAGAGCGCTCCACTACCGCGACCAGTTCGGCTGGGTCGCCGCGGCCCTGGGCGAAGTCCGCGACCTCGACGTCCAGCTCGAACGCATGCACGAATGGCGCGCGAACTTCCCGCCGGAGCGGGCAGCAGCCCTCGAATCGGTCGAGGCCCTCCTCGAGTCCCGGCGCAGGGTGGCCCGGCGACGCATGCTCGCCGTCCTTGATTCACGCCGTTACGAACGGCTCTGCGAAAGCTTCGCGGGAGTCCTCCGCTTCGGCCCGCCGAAGTCTTTCGCCCCGGGCCGGACACCCGTGCTCGCGGCCGCGCCCGATATGGTGGAGAAGCGCTACAAGCGCGTCCGCAAAGCGGGCGACGCAATTTCGAAGTCGTCCCCGCCCGAGGCCTACCACGCCCTCCGTATCGACGCGAAGAAGCTGCGCTACGCCCTCGAGTTCGTGGGCAACGGCATCTACGGCAAGCAGGCGCTCGACTTCAGCGCGCGCGTGACGGCCCTGCAGGACGTGCTCGGACTGCACCAGGACGCCTACGTCGCCATCGACCTCCTCCAGGAGGTCGCCGACTCATCGGGTAAGCGGCTTGGGCCGCAGACCCTCATGGCCATGGGTTCCATCAGCGAACGCTACCGGCTCGACGCCATCGACCTGCGCGCGAAGTTCCCGCAGGTCTACCGGCCGCTCGCGGGGGACGAGTGGAAGCGGCTGCACCGGTCGATGGAGAATCAGCGCCCTGCGCCAGCGCCATCAGCGGCGCCCAGGATCCCGCGTCCGGCCTGAACGCGGGGATTCGGCCAGACACTAAACGAGCGGGCCTGTATCCTCTTTTGTCGGGCATCCGCACCCCTCCCACGGCCGCTCGCCGCACTGGAAACCGGAAATCCCTCCTACGGATCTCGCCACATGGCCGTGCTCGTTGATGCAAACACCCGACTGATGGTCCAGGGCATTGGGACCGAAGGCGCAAACCACATGCGCCGGTCCATCGCCTATGGAACCAATGTTGTCGCCGCGATTCACCCCAAGCGGGGCGGCGAACAGCAGGACGGCGTGCCCATCTTCACCACGGTCGACCAGGCCGTCCGCGAGGCGCAGGCGAACGTCAGCATCATCTTCGTGCCCGCGCCCTTCGCGGCCGATGCCATCCTCGAAGCGGCAGCTGCGAAGGTTCCGCTCATTGTCTGCATCACCGAGGGCATCCCGGTGATGGACATGGTGAAGGTGAAGGCGGCACTCCAGGGGTCGTCCAGCACCCTCATCGGCCCGAACTGCCCTGGCGTCATCACCCCGGGCACGAAGACACGCGTCGGCATCATGCCGGGCGATGTCTTCCTTCCCGGCCGCGTCGGCGTCGTCAGCCGCTCGGGCACGCTCGTCTACGAAGTGGTCGCCCAGCTCACAAACGAAGGCATCGGCCAGAGCACCTGCATCGGCGTCGGCGGCGACCCGATCATCGGCACCCGCCAGGTCGAGGCCATTCGCATGCTGAACGAAGACCCGGACACGGACGCCATCGTGATGGTCGGCGAAATCGGCGGTTCGGCCGAACAGGAAGCCGCGGAGTACATCAAGGCGAACGTGAAGAAGCCCGTGGTCGCCTTCATCGCCGGGGCGACGGCGCCTCCAGGCCGCCGCATGGGCCACGCCGGCGCCATCATCTCCGGTGAAGACGGCAAGGCCGCAAATAAGAAGGCCGCGCTCGCCGCCGCCGGCGCGTGGGTCTCTGATTCACCGGCCGATATCGGCAGCACGATGAAGCGCGCCCTCCAGGAACGCGGCCTCCTCAAGTAGGCCCGGCAGGATTGCAGTTCGATATCTCTCTGACATAGCGTGCGCAGAGCATGTCCGCGCGGGTCTCCGTGGTCATCCCTTCGTACAACCGGCGGAACCCGCTCGTGCGGCTGCTGGATTCGTTGGCTGAGCAGACATTGCCCGCGGCCGAGTTCGAGGTGTTCGTGGTGCTGGACGGATCCAGCGACGATTCGGCGGCGGCGGTGCACGGACGTGACTGGCCGTTTGCGCTGCAGGTGATTGAACAAGCAAACGCGGGCGCCGGAGCAGCGCGAAACGCCGGCGCCGCGCTCGCTGGGGGCGAGTTCCTGCTGTTCGTCGATGACGACATTGTGCTTGCGCCGGGAGCCCTTGAGAGCCATCTCCAGGCGGCGCGAAGGTGCGAGCGCAGCGCGTTCGTGGGCCACCTGAACACGGTTTGGCAGACGCGGAACCTGGAGCCTTTGAGCCACTCGCTCTGGTCGCAACTGGGCCGGCTCGAGGATCTCCAGCGGATCCCGACCACATGGTGTTACAGCGGGAATCTCCTCGTTCCGCGATCGGTGTTCCTCGAGGCCGGCGGCTTCAACGCCTCGCTCCGCCGGATGGAAGACCTGGAACTTGGATTTCGCCTGGACAAGGCGGGCGTGGAGATTCGTTACTGTCGCGGAGCGGTGGGCACCCAACACTATGCCAAGTCCACCGAAGAGATCCTTGCAGATGCGGTGACAACCGGAAGGACGACTATCCTGCTTTTCCGGAGCGAGCCGGAATTCCTCCGGCGGGACGCAAACACCGGGAGGCGGCACAACTGGCTAATCCGGCACCTTGCTGAGCTCGCCACGATTGTGCCGGTACCGAAGCGGGCTGCGACGCTCGCGAGCGCGCTGCCGCTCTGGCTTCCCGGGTGCCAAACGGTGCGAAAAGCGTTGTGGTTCCGGTGGTATCTGGTGGGGGCGAGACGTGCGGCGGAGAGCCGTGCCGAGTTCCACGCCCTCTTGGCCCGAACCTGATCAAAGCAGGCTCCGGAAGCCCGTCAAGGCGCCGGCCAGCAACGGCCTGCCCTTCGGACCGCGCCCGAAACAAAACCTTCTTGCAGCATCTGTCACAGGCGGAGTTCGAATTGTTACACTCCGCCAATAGTTAGGCGGATGCTGAAAATGTTGTCGCCCTACCGGGTGCTCGACCTCACGACGAACTCCTCAGCGCTTTGCGGGGCCATCCTCGCAGACCTCGGTGCGGATGTCGTGGCCATTGAGCCCCCGGGCGGCTCGCCCTTGCGACACACGGGGCCGTTCCGCCACGACGAACCTGACCGTGAGCACTCGCTCACCTGGTGGGCCTACGCCCGCAACAAGCGCAGCGTCGAACTCGACCTCACCACACCGGCGGGCCGGGAATCCTTCCTCGAACTCGTGCGCGGCGC
>JBDHWA010000226.1:0-4287 GCA_039809945.1 Dehalococcoidia bacterium
TCGGGCTTTCGGAACCCGTGATGGCCGCTGACCTGGCGGTAGTCGAACAGGCCCGCGAGGCCGTGCGCCTCGAGCGAGGCGACCACGCGCGACGGCTGGTTCGCGGCGAGCCCGAGTTTGAGTCCCCGTCCGCGGAGGTCGAGGAGCAGGCCGTCTATCCCAGCACGGAGTTCGACACCGCCGCGGCGGGCGGCGCGGTCAGCTTCGCCGGCCCGGAACATGGTCCAGGCTCGGTCGAACAGCACCTGGTCTTGGCCGGACAGTTGCCAGGTCATAGCGGCGTAGGCGTCGGGCGCAAAGCTCGCGACGGCCGCGTCGCTCGCCGCCTGCAGTTCGGCGGGTGAAACCGCCCTGCCCGCAGCGGCGAACGCCTCCACGAGGTCCCGGTCGATTCCCTGTTCGTGGAGAACTTCGGTGTCGATTGGCCCGCCGACGTCAAAGAGGACGGCGCGGAACGGCATCAGTCGAGCGCGGCGAGGACGGCGGCCATCTCTCCGGCCCAGATAGCGGTTGCGTTCAGCCGGAGACCTTCGAACTCGGTGCTGCTGAAGACGCCCGCGCTATCGGGCAGGACTCGCTGGAACCTGTCGCCGCGGGCGACCCACCAGTCGACCTGCTGCTCGAAGATCTGGAGGACGGCGTATTCATGGACGCCCGCACGCTCATAGAGCAGGCGCTTCAGGTTGGCATCGTAGGCCGAGGACGAGGCTGCAACCTCAATGACGAGTTCGGGCGGCCCCTGGATGTTTTGATCACCGAGGACGGCCCGGCCGCCCTCGCGCCTGCGCAGGAGCGCGTCCGGCTGTACTTCATCGTCGCCGAGAACGACCGTAGCGTTGTCCAGCGCCTGCGTTTCGGGATGGCGCGCTTCGTACACCCCGAGCAGGGTCATCACCATCTTGTGCACGTCCGCGTGCGCCGGGCCGACCGTCATCTCGAGAAAGACCAGTCCATTGATAAGCTCCGCCTTCTTTATCTCTGGATGGAGCCCCCTGCGGCGTTCGAACTCGGAGTGCGACAGCTGGTCGCCCTGGTTCAGGGGAGGGATTCGCAGCTCGGGCCGGGGCGATGCCATGCCGGTATTCTACCAGCCCGCTACCGCCGCAGCGGGCACCCTGCCGCCGTCGAGGACTTCGTCGAGGAAGGTGATGCCTTCGTCACCGAGGTCGAGGGGGTCGACGAGGTCCAGGTAGCGCTTGCGGTACTCGTTGGCGATGAGGAGCTTGCGGTAGCCGAGTCCGGCGCGCGCTTCAGCATCGGCTTCGCCCAGCAGCAGCACCGTGCAGGTCAGCGCGGCCAGGCGGTCACACATGGCGGTCATGCGCGCGTCGCGGAGGTCGGCGTCGCCGGAAAGGAGGGCTTGGAACCGGGATGCGACCTCCATCAGGCGGAGCCGCACCGGTTGGGAGATGCGGAGGACCTCGGGGTCTGTGAGCGTGTCGAGGCGCGATTCGAGGTCGCGGAAGAGTGCATCGTGGGCGCGGTTGCGGGTTGCCGCGCGCGCAACATCAAGCGCGACGACGTTCTCCGAGCCCTCCCAGATGCTGCCGAGGTGGGCATCGCGGACGAGCCGGGCGTTGACCCATTCCTCGATGTAGCCGTTGCCGCCGCGAATGTTCATCGACATGCCGGCGACGGTCCGCGCACGGCGGCAGACGGCGTACTTGATGAGCGGCGTGACAATGCGGATGACCTTCTCATGGAACTCGGAGCCGGAGTCGGCGTCGTCGAGGGTGCGGGCGGCGTACAGCACGATGGAGAGTGCCGACTCGGCGTCGAGGGTCATCTCGAAGAGCTGCTCGCGCATCAGCGGGAGGTCGACGAGCGCCTTGCCGAACGCCGACCGTCCGCGGGCGTGAGTGACCGCTTCGAGCAGCGACCGGCGCATGAGGGCGGCGGCGCGCATGCCGTTCGAAAGCCGGGAGACGTTGATCATCTCGGTCATCTGGGCGAACCCACGGGAAATGTCGCCGACCGGGTAGCCGACAGCGTCGTGGAACTCGTACTCGCCGGTGGGCATGGACTTCGAGCCGAGTTTTTCCTTCAGGCGGCGGACGGTGTAGCGGTTCCGGCTTCCGTCGGCGAGGGTCTTCGGCACGAGGAACATGCCAAGGCCTTTCGTCCCGGCGACGGCGCCAACCGGCCGCGCGAGGGTGAGGTGGATATCCGCGCCGACGTTCGAGCAGAACCACTTTTCGCCGGTGAGCAGCCACTCGCCGTTCTCTTCCCGCGCCACGCACTCGTTCGCGCCGACGTCGCTGCCGCCGGTCCGTTCGGTGAGCAACTGGGCCGACTGGAGGAGGGACGAAAAGGTGGTCGATGTCAGTCCCGGCAAGTAACGCTGGCGCAGTTCGTCGGGGCCGAACTGGTCGATGACGCGAGCTGCCGAATCGGTCATCGAAATGGGGCAGAACAGCCCGAATTCGCCCTGCACGAAGAGGTACGAGAGTGCGTACTTGATGACGTGCGGGATGCGCGACGGCCAGCCGAGCACACCTTCGCGGTGTGACATCGCCGCGAATCCGAACTCGGAGAAGCCGATCTCCTGCATGCGAATGAAGGCCGGGTCATACACGATCTCATCGACGCGGTTGCCGTGCTCATCGAAGTTGCGGAGGACCGGCGGGTTCGCGTCGGCGCGGGCGGCGAGTTCGTCCAGTTCGGAGCCGGCGATGCGCCCGAGTTCGCGCAGGTGAGGCAGCGCCCGTTGCACGTCACCCGGGGCTGCGTACGCGCGCAGGGCATGGAGCAGGTTCGGGTCGGCTTCGAAAAAGTTGAGCCCGCGGGTCGTGGGCATGCCGGAGTTCGGGGGCAGCGCGGTCATGGCCGGATTCTACGCGTAAGCGGGCCGCTGGTACGCTTCGAATCGATGATCGACCCTGCGCCGCTGCGAGCGGCTTTCAGCGACCGGTTTGGCGGCCCGCCCACGCTTGTGGCGACAGCCCCCGGACGCGTCAACCTCATCGGCGAACACACCGACTATTGCGGGCTGCCGGTCCTCCCGATTGCCATCGACCGGGCGACCAGCGTGGCCGTGCGAGCGACGGATGACGGCATCGTCACAGCGGTTTCGAAGCAGTCGCCGCGGGAGGCGCGCATCGCCCGGAGGGCGCCGGACCGCCAGCACGAACCGTGGCACCGCTACCTCGCCGGAGTCCTCGAAGAACTGGCGGCGGTGGCGCCCGGCCGTGGCGCAGACATCCTGGTCGACTCTGACCTGCCGATGAGCGGAGGCCTCAGCAGTTCGAGCGCACTTTCGGTCGGCCTTGCGGCGGCACTCACGGCGGCCTGGGGCGAGCCACTGTCTGGCGAACCGCTTGCCCAGCTGGCGGCCGCTGCCGAGCGGCGCGTCGGCGTGGAGACGGGCGGCATGGATCAGCTCGTGATCACCATGGCCGAGCCGGGGCATGCGCTGCGCATCGACTTCCTCCCGCCCGCGACGCGGGCCGTGGCCATCCCGGAGGGCCTGGCGTTCGTGGTGGCGGCCTCCGGCGAGGATGCCCCGAAGGGCGGCGCCGTGCGCGAGGCCTACAACGAACGCGTCGTCGGCACGCGCATCGCCGCGCTCATGCTGGCCGACATGCTCGGCGTGGACATCGAGGGCACGCCGCTGCTCGGCGCAGTCGCGGGCATCGACGCCGCGGTGGTGATGGTCGAAGAGCTCCCGGTGACGATGTCCGCCCGGAGCGCGGCGAACGCTGCCGAAGCCAACGTCGAACGGCTCGTCTCGCTCACGGCCGCACACTACGACTCTTCGAAGAAGGCGCCGGTGCGCGCGTATGCTCGCCACGTCTTGAGCGAAGCGGAGCGCGTGGACGCCGCCGAAGCCGCCCTCGCCGGCGGGGACTTCGCGCGGCTCGGCGAACTGATGAACCAGTCGCACGACAGCCTTCGACAGGACTACAAGTGCAGCACGCCGGCCCTCGACCGGGTGGCGGCAGCCATGCGGAAGGCCGGCGCGTTTGGCGCGCGACTCACCGGCGCGGGCTTCGGCGGGTATGCGGTGGCAGCCTGCAGCCCGGAGGCCGTCGAACGCGTGATCGAAGCAGCGGTCGCGGCCAGCGGCGGTCCCGCCTTCCGGGTCGTACCCTCGGGCGGCGTCAGCATCGAATGACCGGGCCGGTGCGGCGCGCCGTCATCCTCGCGGCGGGGCGCGGGGCGCGCCTCGGGTCACTCACCGCCGAAACACCCAAGCCCCTGCTTTCCGTGGGCGGCGAACCGATGCTGCACCGCATCCTCGGCGGGCTTGCGCGTGGCGGAATCGACGAGGTCGCCATCGTCACCGGG
>JBDHWA010000227.1:0-4265 GCA_039809945.1 Dehalococcoidia bacterium
AGGCGGTTCGAGGCATAGGCGAGCGGCAGGGTGAGCGAGAGGTAGAGCACCCCCGCGAGCGCGAACAGTTCGAACGTCTGGAAGTTGTTCTGCTGGATGTTGTCCGCCGTCTGGAGCAACTCCTTCACGCCGATGGCCGAAACCAGCGCGGAGTTGCGGAAGAGGGCGCTGAAGATGCTCGTCAGGAGCGGCACCGAAACGCGAAGCGCCTGCGGAACCACGACATAAAACCGTGCCTGCAGGTAGTTCAGCCCGAGGGACCGCGCAGCCTCGCTCTGCCCCTTGTCGACCGCGAGGAGGCCGCTGCGCAGCGCTTCGGCGGTGTAGGCCGCCGTGTATAGCGTGAGGCCGATGAGACCCGCCTTGAACGGTGAGAGCAGGAACCAGTCCGGCCGCCCGATGACCGGGAGCGTGAGTTTCGGCAGGGCGAAGAAGAGGAAGAACAGTTGCACCAGCAGCGGCGTGTTCCGGAACCATTCGACGTAGATGCCGCCGGCCGCCCGCAAGACCCGCCATTCGGCCGTGCGGAAGAGCGCCAGCAAGCCACCCAGCGCCATCGCCAGCGCGAACGAGAAGAGCGTGAGGATGATGGTCATCCGGTAGCCGCGAAGCAGCGCCGGGTAGTTCTCTTTCAGCTGCACCCAGACGTCGTGCCAGAAGTCGCGCGCCCCGTAAGTCGCTCCGAAGGCGCCCGCGGCAACGCCCGCGAGAGCCAGCCCTCTGCCCGTCCAGAGTGCCGCTGGGAACCAGTTTGCGCGGTGGCCCGGGCGGGTCGCGACGACTTCCACCGCAATCCAGAACGGGATCGCGACGAAGAAGTAGCCGAGAACCAGGATGGGGATGAGGCCCAAGAGTGCGCTTTCTTCCCCGCCCCGCCTGTGGTGGCGGGACGGGGAGCTTGCAGGGTGTTAGTTGGTGGCCGGGAGCTTGGCGCGGGCGTCAGCCGCCTTTGGGAGACCCTCCACCTTGCCAAGGTACTTGTCGTAGATCTTGTCCCACGTGCCGTCGCTCAGTTCCTTCGCGATGAGCGCATCGATGAACTGCACGAAGTCGGTCTTGCCCTTCTTCACGCCGATGCCGTACGGCTCCTGCGTGAATTGCCCGCCGACGAGCTTGAGGCTCGTGTCGCTGGCGGCGAAACCGGCGAGGATGATGTCGTCGGTGGAGACCGCTTCGACACGCCCGCTCTTCATGGCGTCGACGCAGGCGGCGTAGCCGGTGAGCGAAAGCAGGTTCGCCTGGGGCGCCTTCGCCTTCACGTTCTTCTCAGAGGTCGAGCCCTGGACCGAGCAGACGTTCTTCCCGTTCAGGTCGTCCACACTCTTGATCGTCGTGTTGTCCTTCTTCACGAGGATGGACTGGCCGGCCAGGTAGTACGGCCGGGAGAAGTCGATCTGCGTCTTGCGGTCGGCGTTGATCGTCATCGTTGCGATGACCAGGTCGACCTTGTCTTCCTGGAGGAACGGGATCCGGTTCGCCGAAACGGCTTCGACGAACTCGATCTGGTCGTCCTTGAGGCCGAGCGCGTGGCCGATCTCCTTCGCCATCTGCACGTCGAAACCATCGACCTTGCCGGTGACCGGGTCCTTCAGGCCGAAGCCGGGCTGGTCGAACTTCACGCCAACCGTCAGCTTCCCCTTGGCGACGATCTTGCCCATCGTCGAATCGGCGGCGAAGGTCGGCGCTTCGGCGGGCTTGGTGGCGGCGGTGGTTGCGCCGCCCGGGGTCGTGTCGTCATCGTCGTCGTCGCCGCAGGCGGTGATGAGCGCGGCCATGGCCAGCAGAGCGATCATGGCCAGCAGGAACCTTGCGTACTTTTTCACGGGTCCTCCCTCGTGTGGTGAGGCGCGAACACCTCGGCTGGGCGGCTGACGCCGCAGGGTGGGCTAGTGGGCGAGGATTCTTCCCAGGAATCGCTGCGTCCGTTCACTTTGCGGCCGTTCGAAGACATCGGCCGGGGTTCCCTTCTCTTCTACGCGCCCGTCCACCATGAAGAACACGCGGTGGGCGGCTCCGCGTGCGAAGCCCATCTCGTGGCTGACCACCAGCATCGTCATGCCCTCCGCCGAGAGGTCACGCATGACGTCGAGCACTTCCTTAATCATCTCCGGGTCGAGGGCGCTCGTCGGCTCGTCGAAGAGCATCACCTCGGGTTCCATGGCGAGCGCCCTCGCGATGGCGACGCGCTGCTGCTGGCCGCCTGAGAGCTCCGACGGGTAGCTCGAAGCTTTCTCCGGGATGCCGACCCGTTCAAGGAGGCGGAGTGCCCGCTCTTCGGCGTCCTGGCGGCTCTCCTTGCGAACCTTCCGCGGGCCGAGCGTGATGTTCTGCAGCACCGTCATCTGGGGGAAGAGGTTGAACGCCTGCTGCACCATCCCCACGTGGGAACGGAGGGCGTTCACGTCGGTCTCGCGGGCGTGCACCGAGACGCCGTTCACGATGACCCGCCCGGAATCGATGGTTTCCAGCCGGTTCACGGTGCGAAGGAGGGTGCTCTTGCCCGAGCCGGACGGCCCGATGATGACCACCGTTTCGCCCGCCGCAACCTCTTCCACGATGTCCTTGAGGACCACATGGCTGCCGAAAGACTTCGTCACGTGATCGAAAACGATCGCGGGGGCGCTCATTGGCGCGGAGTATACATCACACAGCCCCGCGTTCTGCCCCGCCGCTGAGTGTGGCCTGGATGGCCTGCAACTGGCGCATGTGGTCGAGGTCGTGGATGCGCATGAAGAGGAGCCACTCCCGCCAGCTGAAGTCGCCGAACATCGGGTGGGTCATCTTCACGTCGAGGTGCTCATCGCCCGAGGCCTGGAGGACGCGCTCGTAAAGCGGCTCGCGGATCGCCGTGTAGGCCGCCCAGTACTCGTCGCTGGTGGCGAACCCGCGCGTTTCGCCCGAGATCTGGTCACGCGTCCGCTCCGGCAGCGTGCCCGAATCGAGGATTCCGCGGATGGATCGCGCGCCGTGCTCGCTCATCTCGAGGACGTGCGTCCAAACCTCCGCAGCCGACCATTCGCCTTCGACCGGGCGCGTGGTGAACTGGCTGCCCGGCACCGCGGCCCCCGCTTCCCGCAGCGGCTGGCAGTCGGTGCGCACCTTCGCCACAAGGTCCGGGATGCTGAGCTTGTTCGCCTGCGTGACGAGGTAGCTGCGAATGCGTTCGGATTCGGGCGAAAGCTGGGTCATGGCGAGGCCTCCGAGGGTCGCCTGACTCTACGGCGGGAGCGCCGGGCCGGACAAGTGTGTGCGCCGCTTCACGCAGGCCCGCGCGTTCCGGTCCTGTGCCCGCTATGTCCTTGTTTCGGCGGGCGGTAGATTCCGCGTGTGCAACCACTGCTCTCGATTTTCAACGATGGCGCGCTCGACCTGACGCCCCACCAGTACGCCGGCCTCGGCATCATCGCGCTCTGCGCCGTCGCCGCCCAGGCGGTCTACCTCATGGCCGCGATCCTCTTCATCCGCTCGCACAACCATCCCACGCGGAGGGCTTACTGGCGGCGCGAACGGCGAAGGCTCGACGGCGTCGTTTTCGGCCTGCTCATCGCCGCCTCGATCCTCATCGGGGTCCGCTTCCTCGACCTTGACCCGAACCTGCGCGACACCGTGGAGATCGCGGCCCGAGTCCTCGGCGCGGTCTGCGCCGGGCTGCTCTTGCTGCGCGGCATCGCCATCATCGGGGACTACCTGCTGGCGAAAGCCGGCCTCACCGAGACCCGCCTCGATGACCAGCTCGTCCCGCTCGTCCGCCAGACGGCGAACGTGTTCGTCGTCCTCGTGGGCACGCTCTTCGTGCTGTCGAACCTCGATGTCGACGTCGGCGCGCTGATCGCCGGTCTCGGGATCGGTGGTCTCGCCGTCGCTCTCGCTGCCCAGGACACCATCAAGAACCTTCTCGGCGGCCTCACCGTGCTCGCCGACCGGCCGTTCCAGGTCGGTGACTGGATTGTGGTCGGCGATACCGAAGGCACGGTCGAAAAGGTCGGCTTCCGCTCGATGCGCATCCGCACGTTCAAGGAATCTCTCGTGACCGTGCCCAACGGCCACCTCGCCGACCACATTGTCGACAACATGGGCGTGCGGCCCTACCGCCGCTACGACACGACCCTCCACCTGCCCCTTTCGACCCCGACCGAACAGGTGCAGGCCTTCTGCGAAGGCGTCCGCGCCCTGCTCCGGGCGAACGAACGCGTGCGCCAGGACTACTTCTTCTGCGAACTGGAACGCATCGGCGATTCGACGCTCGAGGTGCTGCTCTACTGCTT
>JBDHWA010000228.1:0-4263 GCA_039809945.1 Dehalococcoidia bacterium
CCGAGTTCGGCCACCATGCGGTAGGTGCCGCTGGCCGCGGCTTCGGGCACGCTCTTGAGGGTGTAGCTGAACTGGAACGCGACCTGCTGGCTGAGCCGGCGGTAGACCGGTTCGCCGGAGGTGGCTTCGCCGGTGTCGTACACGCGGCCGTCCGCGGAGGGCGCGGAATAGGCGAACTGTCCCGACTGCGTGTAGGGGATGTTCGCGGGCACGTCGTGGCTGACCGGGCGGTGGAATGCGACCCAGGCCAACCCGAGCAATGCAATGCCCACAGCCGCGGTGACCGAGAGCGTGTCCTGCCAGTTGCGAAGCATCTGTTGCATGGGTGTCCCTCCCCCCGGCACTGGCGCCGGTGGCTGTTTCGGCCGCCCTGCACGGCCTGGTTTCGAAGTCTGCGAACCCTTGATGGCCGACGCCCCGCCGAGACCGATGAAGGCCACGAAGAGCAGCCCGGCCATGTAGACCGGAGAGCGGAAGCGCGCGAGCCACGCCCCGACGCGGGGAACGTGAATCCAGAGCTTGCCGACGAGTTCGCTGTCAGCAGGGTGGTACGAGTCGATGAAGTCGTTGTGGTCGCCCTGGAAGACGTAGTTGGCGCCGTCGCGATCGATGATGCGATGGATAACGGGGCCGATCTCCGGGTGGCGGTAGGTCACCACGTCGCCGATTTCGTAGCTGTTCGCTTCGCGGACGATGGCAAGGTCACCCCGGTGCATGCCGGGTTCCATGCTGTTTCCGTTGACGATGACGTAGCTCGTCTGGCCGCCGAGTTGGGGTGGTGCGAAGACCACCCACGCGACAGCGACGAGCACGACGGTGATCGCCGAAGAGAACGAGACGACGAGGCGCCGCCTGGGCTTCATTGGGACTCCCCCGTTGGCGGATTCGCGCCGGGGCCTGACCTCCCCGTTGGCGCGCGAACCCTCGATGCGTTACTGGGCCGCGACGACCCTGAGCGTGGAAAGGCTCGTCACCGAGGCGGTGAACGAGCAGGTGATAGTGGCGGTCCCGCTGCAGGCCCCTGCCGCCAGCCAGGTCGCCCCGTTATCGACACTCACGCGGGCGGCGCCGCCGGAAGCAAGCGGGGGCGTCAGCGTGAAGGTGAGGCCGGTGACCGTCGTCGGGACACCGGAATCGAGGGTGTAGTGGATATTGGTGACGGTGTAGCCGGAGATGCCGGCTGAGCCGTCGCCCGCCTTCGAGGCAGGGACGCTGTTGGCCCCCGCATAGCCGGTGATGAGGACGGCAACGATCCCCAGCAGCCCAACGGACAGCAGTCTGCGTGGCGTGATGGCGATGTTCATTGCGCGTCCTCCCCTGGCCCTCAACCGCTTACTGGGCCGCTACGACCCGGAGGCTGGTAAGCGAAGCGATCGGCAATGCCGCGGTGCAGGTCACCGTGCTGGTTCCGGTGCAGCCGGTGGCCCACGTTGCGCCATTGTCTGCCGAGATGGCTGCGGTGCCTCCGGCCGGAAGCGCCGGAGTAACCGTGAAGCTCACCTGTGAGGTCGTCGCCGGATTGGCCCCGAGGGTGTAGTGGATGTTGGTGATGGTGTAACCGGACACAGCGCCGGAGCCATCGCCGGCGTTGGACGGATCAACGGTGTTGCTGGCCGCGAAGCCGAGTGTGGCCGCCGCAACGATGCCGAGCGCACCGAGGATGAGCAGGCGGCGGGGAGAGAGCGTGATTGCCATGGTGTGGATCCTTTCTCACCGGTGCGCCGCCGGCCTGGAGCCCGGCGGCGCATCAGTGTGGAAGCGGGCTACTGGGCCGCGTTCACCCCAAAGGAGGTGAAGCCGCCGCCGATCGACTGCGGGGTGGTGAAGGCGCAGGTCCACGTATTCGGGCCGACGCCTGCGGTGCACTGCTGGCTGGCGACACCCTGCATCGTGGCGTAGACCGTCGAAGCCGGGGCGTTCAGGGTGAACGTGACCGCTGTGGCGTCATCACCCTCGGCATCGAGCACGTAGTGGATGTTGGTAACCACGTAGCCGCTGACGGCGTCGGTGCCGGTACCGGCGCGGTTCGCGCCTGGCATGGTGTTGGTCGCCGCGAAGCCGAAAGCGGAAACGGCGATGATGGCGAAGACGGCCAGCGCCGCAAGGCGCCGGGGGCTCTTCATTTTCTTGACCAAGTGGTCCTCCTGAATTGGCGGGTCCTCCCCGCCCCATGTGGCGTAAGACCTTGCGGGCCTCCATTCCGCAGTTCGGCGCTCTTTACCGTGTTTGAAAGACGTATGACCGCCAGTTCACCAGATTGGCGTGACAAGTATTCGGGGTTCGCTATCAAGTTCCGCACCGGGATGCCGATTTGGTGTGAGTGCCCGAAGTCCGGGATTCCCCGCATGGCTGTGTGAGTTGCAAAGGGCCGCCAAAGCCGCGACGATCGAAGCTGACATGCAGGATGAGATTTACCGGGAGATCCTCTCCGCCGTTGAACGCGGCGAGCCCGTCGTGCTCGCGACCGTTGCGCGGACGCGCGGCAGCACGCCTCGCAAGACCGGCGCGAAGATGGTGGTCCGCCAGGACGGCTCGTTCTTCGGCACCATCGGCGGCGGCTGCGGCGAAGCTGAAGTGTGGCAGGGCGCCATGGAAGTGCTCGAAGGCGGCAAGCCGCGCATCGTCACCGTGGACCTGACCGAGCCGACCGACGGCGAAGACAAGATCTGCGGCGGCGTCATGGACGTGTTCGTCGAGCGGGTGAACTGAGGCCGTAACGGAAGCTTGACCTCGCCCGTCGTGGCGTATCCGCAGGTTTGGCCTATCCTGTAGCATGTGGACGCGGCCGCCGAGAAGCGCCGCGAAGAAGGTGCACTATGTTCGGTTCACTCGGAGCGCCTGAGCTCCTCATCATTGGCGCCGTCATCATCCTGATCTTTGGCGTTGGCAAGATCAGCGGGCTTGGCAAGGAACTCGGCAGCTCGATCAAGGAGTTTCGCCGGGCCGTGAAGGACGAAGACGCCGAGCAGGCGAAGAACGTCCAGCAAATGTCGGCTCCGCCGCAGCAGCAGTACATCCCGCCGCAGCAGACCACGCAGTACGCGCCTCCGCCGCAGCAACAGCAGCCGCCGGCGCAGCAGTCCGGCGAAACGAAGACGAACCTCTTCTAATTTCGAAACCAGCGAGGGCCCCGCAACGTTGCGGGGCCTTTTCGCGCCCGGGTGAATCGACAATCGCAGCGGCGGCGAACACAATCGCCGCATGCCCTACGAACACATCGCCTACGACCTCGCCGATGGCGTGCTCACCATCACGCTCAACCGCCCGGAGCAGCTCAACGCCTTCACCGGCACGATGCTGCGCGAACTCATCGACGCCTGCGACCGTGCGGATGCTGATGACAACGTGCGCGTGATTATCGTGACCGGCGCTGGGCGCGGCTTCTGCGCGGGCGCGGACCTCTCGGGCGGGCCGAACACCTTCGACGCCAAAGCACACGGCGCCCCCACGGACATCCGCGAGAACCGCGACGGCGGCGGCCGGGTGACCCTCCGGTTCTTCGAGCTGAAGAAGCCGATCATCGCCGCCATCAACGGTCCCGCGGTTGGCGTTGGAGCGACGATGACGCTCGCGATGGACATCCGGATGGCCTCGGAGAACGCGCGCATGGGGTTCGTGTTCGCCCGGCGGGGCATCGTCCCCGAGGCGTGCAGTTCGTGGTTCCTGCCGCGCATCGTGGGGCCGTCCCAGGCGCTCGAGTGGGTGTCCACCGGGCGGGTGTTCGGCGCGCAGGAGGCGCTCGCCGGTGGCCTCGTGCGCAGTGTCCACGCGCACGATGACCTGCTCCCCGCGGCCAACGCGCTCGCCCGCGAAATCGCCGACAACACCGCGCCGGTCTCTGTCGCGCTCTGCCGCCAGCTCATCTACCGGGGAATGGTGGCCGACCACCCGATGACGGCGCACATGGCCGATTCGCGCGGCATCCTGCACATGGGCCAGAGCGCCGACGTGAAGGAAGGCGTGGCCTCGTTCCTCGAAAAGCGGCCGCCGCGGTTCACCATGAGCGTCTCACGCGACCTGCCGGACCTCTTCCCGTTCTACCGGACGCCGGAGTTCGAATAGCGGCCCAGCCACCAGACTGACCCGCGGCGCTTCCCTGCAGTTCACACGCCGTTGCCAGAGCGGTTACACACGGCCGCTACGATGCGCCCATGTTCGGGTCTGTCGATGCCGCGGCCGAGGGGCTTCGCGCGCAGGGGTATTTCGTGGGTCGCGAGGTCGCGACGCAGGTCTACCTGGCGGGCCGCCTGGGGAAACCGCTGC
>JBDHWA010000229.1:0-4243 GCA_039809945.1 Dehalococcoidia bacterium
GCCTTCGATGCCCTGCAGGTGCTCGGCGCGCAGGGCTACATGAAGGACCATCCGCTCGAACGCCACTACCGCGACGCCCGCCAGCTCACCATCGTCGAAGGCACGAGCCAGGTGCAGCGGGTGGTTATCAGCCGCGCGATGATCGACCGGGCGCTCGTCTACGGATAGGACCCGCTAACTGGCCAGGCTCCACGGCGAGGCCGGCGCCTCTTCGAAGCGGTGCACGCGGTTGCGGCCCGCTCGCTTCGCGTCGTACAGCGCCATATCGGCCTCTTTCAACAGCCAGTCTGGGGAGGCCTGGCCGTCCTTCCGGTAACCGTTCACCCCGGCGCTGACGGTTACTCGCAGGGTTGCCCCTCCGGTGGCGATAACCGCCGCAGCGACAGCGGCACGTGCTCGTTCGGCCACATCTTCTGCGCCATCAATGGTGGTCGCGGGAAGGACGACCACGAACTCCTCGCCACCGTAGCGGGCGCAGAGGTCGGCCTCGCGCACCGTTTGCGCGAGCGTCGCCGCGACCTGGCGCAGCACCTCGTCGCCCGCGAGATGGCCGTACGTGTCGTTCACCTTCTTGAAGTAGTCGATGTCGAAGATGATGACGCTGAGCGGCGTGCCGTAGCGTGAGGAGATGCGGAAGTGCTCGCCGAGGTACTCCTCGAGGTGGCGGCGGTTGGCCAGCCCGGTCAGCGCGTCTGTCGAGGCTTCGAGTGTAAGACGGTCCCGTTCGGCGAGCAGCTGGGCGTTTTCGCGCTCCGATTCGAGGGTGATCTGGAGCAGCGCCTCCTGCGCCCGCGCCAGGACCGCGTCCGCCGAGATGCCCGGGTCAGGGACGTCGAGCATCGAACCGAGCACGCCGGCATCCTCGATGATCGTCGTGATCAGCGCGTCCGAAGCCTCCGCGCCGATGCCGAACAGTTGGTGGCAGTCCCAGCGGAAGCGGGTGAGCGCCCCCGCCGGGTCGCTGCCCAGTGTGAGGTCAGCCGCCGATTCGGCCGTCGCCACGCAGCGAACGAGGTCGCGGTAGTCCCCGTCGGCATCGTCGGGCGTTGGGAACATGCGGATCGCGGTGACCAGCGCCTCCGGGAGGTTCCACTTTTCGGCCAGGGTCGCGCCCGCTTCGGCGTGGTCGAACCCGAGCGCCTCTCGTTCGATGGCACGGAGGCGAGTGAGGTCACCTTCAGCGGCTTCCCAGTACCAGTGGTACTGGTCGCCAAGGGTCCGTTCGAGGGCAACGACGCCGATCAGGTGGAGCAGCCCGCCGAGGAACGCTTCATCGCTGCAGGCGAACCCTGCCCGCCCGGCCACCGTCCGGGCCCCGGCGGCC
Source organism: Dehalococcoidia bacterium (assembly GCA_039809945.1). Classification (GTDB taxonomy): domain Bacteria; phylum Chloroflexota; class Dehalococcoidia; order Tepidiformales; family Tepidiformaceae; genus Amarobacter. Next base: position 1,325 of record JBDHWA010000229.1, read on the forward strand.
GCCAGCAGGCTTCGCTGCCAGATGTCGCGGTGATCGAAGCCCTTTTTCTCGCCCTTCTCGCTGTGGCGCATCGCCCCGACGAGTGAGAACCCGAGCGCGAGCGTCTTCACACTTCGCAGGCCCAGTACCATCACCGCGTCACGAATCTTCGTGACGCTGCGCGGGCGGCCATAGAACCCGGAGTTCGCCGTCTTCAGCACCCGTGCCGAAAGCGAAGGGTCCCGCATGATCGTGTCCGCCAGCAGGTCGATGTCGAGGTCCTCGCGCTGGACCAGCCCGATGATCTGGACGGCAACGGCCGGGATGGTCGGCAGATTCGCCGACTCCATGAGTTCGACCAGTGACGGCGTGCCAGGCATCCACTTCTCCCCTGCAGTTCGCCCGCCGTCCGGTGCGTTGTCCTTGCAGAAAGGTTATCGGCATGCCCTGTCGCGAAATTGACGGGCAAATTGGGCGAAATCCGCGGGGATTCCCTACGTCCGGGCTTCACACCCGGACTCGGCAGCCGGACGGGACGTTACTTCTCGCGAGGCTTCAGCGCCGCCAGCAGTTCGGGATCCGAAGGTTCGAGTTCGAAGCCATCGGGAAAGGGCGGGTGCGGAGGCTCGCCGAGCGCGATGAGGACGGCCGGCTGGTGGTAGTACGCGAGGTAAACCCTGCGAAGCAGCGCCTGCATGGCTGCCGGGTTGGCGGCCGCGTGCGCTTCGACGGCTCGAGTTCGTTCGGCCGTGGAGAGGGTGGCGAAGCCGGGCGTGCCCGCATGGAGCGCTTCGAGCCATTCGCCCACGGGAAGACCCGCTGCGCTGTCGGCAGCGATGGCGGCGGCAACGATTGTCTCGATGCCGAGACTGCCGGCGCCGGGCATCGAACGCGAGCCGCCCGGCGGGATGATCGTGTCGAGCAGCGCGCTGAGGAACGTCGCGTCGGCGAGCGCGGAAGCCGGGCCGCTCATGCGAACAGCTCCCCGACGTTCTTCTTAATCGAATCGGCGATGTACAGCGCCAGCGCCTGGATGGTCGATGTCGGGTTCACACCTGCCGATGTCACGAAGATGCTGCCGTCGATGATGAACAGGTTCTTCACGTCGTGTGCGCGGCCCCACTCGTTGACCACCGAGCGTGCCGGGTCGGTCCCCATGCGGGCGGTGCCCATGAGGTGCCAGCCGGCGGTGCGCATCAACGGGTCGGCGTACACATCTACTGCCCCGGCTGCCTTCAGCGCCTCGGTCCCGCGGTCCACAGCGTGCGCGAGCTGGCGGCGGCTGTTTTCGCTCAGCGTATAGCTCACCTTCGGCGCCGGGATGCCGTTCCCGTCCTTGAGGACCGGGTCCAGCGTCACGGTGTTCGCCTCGTCCGGGAGGTCTTCCGTGATCGCGACCATCCCGGCGACGTGGCCGTTTACCCTCGCATAGGCATCGTGGTGTCCCTCGCCCCAGGGGATCCGGCCAGTGGCCATGCCCCAGACGGCGCTCATGCCCGGCCCTCCGCCGCGCGAGCCTTCGTACGAATAGCCGCGGACGAACCCGCGCGAGCGGTCCGTCTTGTAGAACTCGTGGCTCCAGAACGTGCAACCCGTGGGGCCGCGCCGGCTGTTGAGGTTCTCTTCGAAAACCCCGCGGATGAGCGCGTACGGGTGGAACATCAGGTTCTTGCCGACGAGTCCGCTGCTGTTGGCGAGGCCATCGGGGAACCGTTCGCTCCTGGAATTGAGGAGGAGCCGCGGCGTTCCGATGCCGTTGCAGGCCAGCACGACGACCTCGGCCTTCTGCTCCTGCAGCACGCCGTCAGCGTCGTAGTAGAGGACCCCGTCGGCGAGGCCGTTTTCCGAGACGGTGATCTCCTTGACCCGGCAGTTCGTGCGCAATTGGACGCCCTTGCGCTCGGCCAGCGGCCAGTAGGTGATGTCGGTGCTGGCCTTCGCTCCCTGGGTGCAGCCGCTGCCGCAGGCCCCGAGGTTGATGCACGGCGCCCTGCCCCCGTACTCCTGCGAGATGATGGCGCTGTCTGACGGCCACCAGTGCCAGCCCAGCCGTTCGAACCCGCGGGCGACCACATTCCCGGTCGCGCCAAGGAGCAGCGGCGGAAGCGGCGGCTCGTGGTACGGATAGGCCGGGTCCCCGGCGAGTCCGGAGACGCCCATCATCCGGTCGTTCGTGGCGTAGAACGGCTCCAGCGTCTCGTACGAAATCGGCCAGTCGTCCGCGACGCCGTCCTCGGTGCGGACGCGGAAGTCGCCCGGCGTGAACCGAGGGAAATGGGCCGCCCAGAGGATCGTGCTGCCGCCAACGGCGTTGAACATGAGCGGCTGGATCGGCGACTCCGAATCGTTGACAGGGTAGTCCTGGGCGAGCCGGCGGACGTTCGGGTTCGGCGCGAACGGGCCGGACGCGCGCGTCTCCCAGTCCATGAAGTTCGTGGGGTAGTCCCGCTGGTGCATCCACGGCCCCTGTTCGAGGCAGAGGACGCTCGTGCCGAGGTCGGCGATGCTCCACGCGAACGCGCCGCCCGATGCGCCCGCGCCGACGATGAGGACTCCCACAGGCTCGTTGGTCACGGGCCGGGATGATACAGGACGCGCACGACGGGATGCGACGCCCGGTTACTGCGCTTCATACGCCTCCGCACGCTCGACCGCGGTCAACAGCGCCGTCGAAAGCGCACGCGCCGCTTCGAGCGTCAACTCGACCGAAACGCGCGCGCCGGGCCCCGCCGCTTCGTTCACGAAGTCGATGTTGAGCGCGTGTTCGAGGTCCACGTGGAAGGGGTGGTCATAGCTGACCGCCGCTTCTGTGAGGGTGAACCACCCGGTCAGGCCCTTCCCGCTCCCGGAGACCGCGGTCTTCTCGACGATGTTTGCGCACATGGTCAGTTCCCCAGCTTTCGGGCGAAGAAATCGAGCACCTTGTTCCAGCCGTCGACC
>JBDHWA010000230.1:0-4223 GCA_039809945.1 Dehalococcoidia bacterium
TCGCGCACGCAGCGTGGCTGCGCACGGAACATCCCCGTGAGCCCTTCGCCGACTGGGGGCGAACAGCCTGACCCCGGGCCCTCCCGGCCGCCAACCGAGCCACGAAATCGTGTCGAACGCTTAAGGAGAAGACCATGACTGCAACGACGACCAACGAAACCACCTTCACCATCGAGCCTGGCAGGCAGGAACTGTTCATCAGCCGGGAGTTTGACGCGCCGGTCACGCTGCTCTGGCGCGCCTACACGGACCCGGACCTAGTATTCCAGTGGCTCGGGCCAAGGGAATTGACCGCCGAGGTCGACGTGTACGACGTACGGCCCGGTGGGAGTTGGCGATACGTGTCCGTCGACCCGTCTGGCGGACGTTACGGCTTCCATGGCGTGTTCCACGATGTCACGCCGAACGAACGCATCATCCAGACGTTCGAATTCGAGGGCCTTCCGGAATCCGGCCACGTCCTCCTCGAAACGGCGCTGTTCGAAGCGCTGCCGAACAACCGCAGCCGGGTGGTGAGCCACTCGGTGTTCCAGTCCGTCGAAGACCGCGACGGCATGGTCGCCTCGGGTATGTCGGAAGGGGTGCTGGACGGCTATAGCCGCCTGGACGAGCTCCTCGCGACCCTTTCCTGACGAAGCCCGGCAAGATGGGGGCTTCTCCGTCAGGCCGATTCGGCAGCCCGGGCCTCCAGGAATGCCCGTTCGCGGGCGTTTCCTGCGAGTGACGCTGCGCGCAGGAACTCGGTCCGCGCTTCGTCGCGTCGCCCGAGCTTGAGCAGCAGGTCGCCTCGCACGGCCGGGAGCAGGTGATATGCCTGCAGCGCGGGTTCGGCAGAGAGGGCTTCAACGGCGTCAAGGCCTTCAGCGGGGCCAAACGCCATCGAGACTGCGACAGCCCGGTTCAATTCCACAATTGGCGACGGCATCACCTGCGCCAGCGCGTCGTAGAGCGCGACGATTCGTTCCCAGTCGGTCTCTTCCGCTCGGCGAGCACGGGCATGGCAGGCAGCGATGGCCGCCTGGAGTGCGTACGGACCGAATGCCTGGCCAGCGGCTTCTGCACGGTCAAGCGCAGCCAGGCCGTGCTGGATTAACGTGTGGTCCCAGCGAGACCGGTCCTGGTCCAGAAGCAGCACCGGATTGCCGGAGGAGTCTGTACGGGCGGCCAGCCGGGAGGTCTGGATCGCCATCAGGGCTACGAGGCCGTGCACCTCGGGTTCGTCCGGCGTCAGCGTCGCCAGCGTCCGCCCAAGGCGGAGCGCTTCGTTGCAGAGTTCAGGCCGGATCCAGTCGTCACCAGCGGTCGCGGCATACCCTTCGTTAAAGATGAGGTAGATGGCCTCCAGGACCGACGACAGCCGCGAAGGAATGTCGTCGCGAGATGGCAGTTCGAACGGGACGTTCGCCTCGGCGAGTGTCCGCTTCGCGCGGACGATGCGTTGCGCCACCGTCGCCTCCGAACTGAGGAAGGCGCGCGAGATCTCACCTGTGGAAAGGCCGCCGAGCAGCCGCAGCGTCAGGGCAACTCGGGCTTCGCGGGAGAGCACGGGGTGGCACGCCACGAACATCAAACGGAGGATGTCGTCGCCGAAGTCCTCATCGAGAGCAGCATCCATCTCATCATCCGGGGCGAACTGGCGGGACTGGAGGTCGCGGCCAATCTCTTCCTGCTTCCTGGTCAGCAGTTGGTCGCGCCGGATGCGGTCGATAGCGCGATTCTTACCGATAGCCATCAACCATGCGCCGGGTCTTCGAGGGATCCCCTGCGCCGGCCACTGTTCGAGGGCCGCCACCAGCGCGTCCTGTGCGAGGTCTTCGGCAAGGCCGACGTCATTGACGATGCGAGCCAGCCCGGCAACAACCCGGGCCGATTCAATCCGCCATACGGCTTCGACCGCACCGATCGCCTCCGCCCGAGCGGTGTCCCGGCCGGGGACCCGGCTGGCCATCAGTGTCTCGCCATCGGTTCCCGAAGCCGTCGAGGTGCGCTCGGCTCCAGTATCTGGCGCACCTCGATGGCTTCGGTTTCGGTGCACGGGCATCGTTTGGCCCACTCAACTGCCTCGGCGAGGGACTTCACGTCGATCACCCAGTAGCGAACGATTTCTCGCTGCATTTCGCGGGGCCGACGGGGATGAACCTGTGGCATCCCCGTCGGACGCTCTACCCGTATTCCCAGAGACGGCGGTTCGAGCAAGTCGGCACTAAGCAACACGCCGGCAGCATGGAGACTCCTGACGAACTGTCCCTCCTCATCGGAATCCGATGGCCCAGTCAGTGATGACATCTTGAGAAGCATGAAGCGCATGCGTCCTCCGCGGCCGTCAGGCGCGCTCTTCGGCAAGCTTACGAAGCCGGGCTTCCTGCTCGATGACCTCCGGAGGTATGGCGTCCCCAAAGTCTTCCGTCTCGTAGATTTCGCGGATCTCGAGGTTCGTGATCTGCCCCGCCGACGTTGGGCAACGCCGGGCCCAGTGCACGGCCTCTTCCATCGAACCCACCTGCCAGATCCAGAATCCCGCTACGAGCTCTTTTGTCTCAGTGAATGGGCCATCGATGACAGTGACCTTACTGCCGTCGAGTTGCAGGCGCCGTCCCTTCGCCGACTCCTTCAGTCCTTCACCGGCCATCATCAGGCCGGCGTTCACGAGTTCTTCGTTGAAGTTGCCCATGCGGACGAAGATGTCGTCCGTCGGCATTTCGCCTGCCTCGGACTGGGCTGTTGCCTTGATCATGACCATGACACGCATTTCAGTGACTCCTGTGTTTCTTCGCGCCGCGTGTCTCAACGGCGCCTCACAACTACGTCGAACGAGCCGACGCCAGATCGACAGCCTTCAGAAACTTTCCCCGAAGTAGCGGGCATAGTACTCGCCGGGCCACTCGCCGGGTGCGAAGAGTTGCCGTCAGACGATCAGTTGATGGTCCAGGTCAGCCCGGTGGGCGCGGTTATGGCTATCCAGTAGGCAGAGCCGGTTTGCAATGCCGCGAGGTCGTTCGCGCCCGGTACGCCGGCGCCAGACGGGAAGTAGGCGAGCCACCGTTGGGCCGCGGCGTCCCACCCGTAGATAGCTGACACCTGCGAAGTTATGTCATCTGCCCCACCGCTGCCCTTGAGTGCTGTCGCGGGCGTGACGGCATCCGTACCGGTCCACGTCACCAGGCTCCAGCGAAACGCGAGGGAGAGTTGCGTGCCAGTTGGCCGGGCAAGGTCGGCGAAGAACGTGATCGGGTTGCCGTCATCGCCGGTGGTGGTGACCAGCACCCTCAGCGGGCCGGGGATGCTCTGCGAGATGCGCACCCACGCCTGGCATTCGTCGGTCACGCCGTCGACCAGCGGTGGAAATGCCTGCACAGGACTCCCGGCGGCAGCGTTGTTCGCAGTCGAGAACGTGAGGACGGCTTCGGCTGACCGGCCATAGGCCCCGGTGCTGCTGCTCGTCTCGATGATCACACCGTCGCCGGACTCGATGACGAAGTCGACCGGGAGGTTCAGAACCGGGTGCAGACTGACCGCGCCGTCAGGAGGCTGGCAGAAGCCGTCTCGGTCGAGCGCGTGGAAGACGGCATAGACGAACTGGCTGCCGTCGAGGTCCTCCACAAGGAAGGTGACCGGTCCACTCCCGTCGTCAGCCTTCGCGACCGGCAAGCCAGGCAGGAGCGAACCGGCCATAAGCACGATGCCAGCGAACGCCGCCACCAACCCGCACCCGAACCACCGAAGCGTCCTAGGCACGCTCAGATCCCGCCGCTGAAGGTGTCGCAGCTGTCCATGTCGCCCGTCTGGTAGCCGGTGGTGAACCATTTCTGCCGCTGGGCCGAACTGCCATGGGTCCAAGACTCGGGCGTCACCTTGCCCTGGAACTCCTTCTGGATGCGGTCGTCGCCCACCGCCGCGGCGGCATCGAGGCCGTCGGCTATGTCCGCGTCCGTCAGTGCAGCGATGATACCGGTCTTGGTGGCATTCGCCGCCCAGACTCCAGCGAGGCAGTCCGCCTGGAGTTCGCTGCGCACCGCCTTGCTCGTCGGGCCTTCGCGGTCGTTGCCAATCTGGCCGAGGATGCCCTCGAGGTCCTGGACGTGGTGACCGTACTCGTGTGCGAGGACATACGCCTGCGCGAACGGCCCACCCTGTGCACCCAGCTTCGTCCGAAGGTCATCGAAGAACCCGAGGTCGATGTAGACCTTCTTGTCGCCCGGGCAGTAGAACGGCCCGACCTCCTT
>JBDHWA010000231.1:0-4215 GCA_039809945.1 Dehalococcoidia bacterium
GTCGAAGAACAGTACTGGGACATGCCTGCGTTCGAGGGCATCGTGAAGGACGGGCGGGTCTACGGCCGCGGCGCGGTCGACATGAAGGGCTGCGGGGTGATGCAACTCATCGCCTTCCTCCTGCTGAAGCGCCGGGGCGTGGCCCTCAAGCGCGACATCGTTTTCTGCGCGGTGCCGGACGAGGAAGCGGGCAGCGAAGCCGGGATGGTCTGGCTCTGCAAGCACCGCCCTGACGTGGTGGACGTCGAATACGAGCTGAGCGAAGGCGGCGGCGGCACGACCCGCTTCGGCGCGAAGGACACGAAGCTGTTCAACGTGGCGACCAACGAGAAGGACCTCTGCTGGCTGCGGCTCACCGCCGTCGGAAGGCCGGGCCACGGCAGCGTGCCCCACTACGAGAACTCGGCGGTCTACCTCGTCCAGGCGCTCAACCGGCTCGTCGACTGGGACCGCGGGATTACGTACACGCCTGACACGGTCGCGTACCTCGAACGGCTGGCCGAAGCGGGACTCATGCCGCCGCTGAGCGACCGTGCAGCGGTCGAACAGCAGATCCTGCGTTCGCCCGAGCTCTATGCGATGTTCCTGAACACCCTGAACCTCACGATGCTCGACGCCGGCATCAAGGCGAACGTCATCCCCGCGAAGAGCGAGGCCGTCATCGACTGCCGCCTGCTCCCCGGCCAATCGAAGCAAGAGTGGATGGACAGGGTCCGCGAGCGCATCGCCGACGACCGCATCACGGTCGAACTGTACTCGCCGGACCAGGGCGAACCGTCGCGCGTGGACTGGGACACCGAACTCTTCCGCACCATCAACGCCGTGGTGAAGGAAGCGATGGAGGACGCCGTCGTGGCGCCCGGCATGACCGTCGGCGGGACGGACAACCGGTTCCTGCGCGAGCGCGGGATCCCGGCCTACGGCTTCATCCCCTGCCTGCTCTCACCCGATGAGCGCCGCGGCTTCCACGGCAACAACGAGTTCCTCACCATCGACAACCTGAATATGGGCTGTGAGTTGATGTACGAGGTGGTGCGGCGGATGTGCAGCTGACGGCTATTCGCCCTTTTCAGATGCGGGGGCGGGCGTCAGGCCCAGCAGTTCCCTCGCAATTCGCCCAAACAGGTCGTTCAAGGTAGCCGCATCGATGTCCGCCACGAGCGGATGCGCAGGAGCGCCACCAAATGCTGCGGCGAGGAACGCCACCCGGGCACGATCTTCCGGCGTGCCACGGCCGCGCAGCAGTATCGAGTCCCGCAATTCCATCAACGCTTTCAGGCCGTGATGCTTCGCGATGATGCGAAGGAGTTCGGGGTCGCCCTGGACCGTCCGGATGAGTTGCCGCCGGTCTACTGCCAGGGCGACAACAGCAGCAATCACCTCGGCTGCCGCCTCATCCGGCGTCGCCTCATGTTGCGCCTGCTCGACAGCCACCGCGATGCCCTGGAGCGCGCCGCCAACAGCAGCCAGGACAATCTCCTCTTTCGTCTTGAACTGGTGGTAGACAGCAGCCTTGGTCACGCCGAGGGCATCCGCGATGTCCTTCAACGATGTCCCTGCAACACCGCGCTCCGCGAACAGTTGGACCGCAGCATCCACGATTCTCTGCCTGGCAGCGGTCATCGGCTGGGAGCCATGCTCGGCAGCCCATTCGGAAGTCCTGGAAGCATTCATGACTCAAGCATAGCCGATCGACTAGACAACACACTAGCCGATCGGCTACTTTAGCTATCGAAGGGATAGCCGAACGGCTATTTCGGGCTATCAAACTCTCGGAGGTTCGCTTGGCATCCTTACTCTCGCGGCTCGGCCGCTTCTCATACCGGCGGCGCGGCACTGTCATTGCCGCATGGGCCGTCCTGCTCGTCATCGTTGCGGTGGCCGCCAGCACGCTCTCCGGCCCAACGAGCGACTCCTTCACTATCCCGGGTACCGAATCCCAGGAGGCGATGGACCTGCTCGATGAGCGCCTCCCGCAAGCGAACGCCGGCCACGCTTCAGCTCGCGTCGTCCTCACGGCGCCAGAAGGCCAATCCATCTCGGACCCGTCGATGCGAACTGCGGTCGACAACGCTCTGCAGACGATCGGCGGCTACCCCAATGTCGCCTCCGTGACCGACCCGTTCGCCAGCGGGAGCATCTCCGCCGACGGGCGGACTGCCCTCGCTTCCGTGAACTACTCAGTCCCGGCGCGGGAAATAGAGAACTCCGACCGCGACTTGCTCGAGACGGCGCTCACCGAACTCGAAACGCAGGGCATCGACAGTGCTGTTGGCGGTTCCGCGGCAAGCGGCCACGCAAGCGCCGGGCACACCTCCGAAGTCATCGGGATGCTCATCGCGGCCGTGGTGCTATTTATTACGTTCCGGTCACTCATTGCGGCAGGGATGCCGCTCCTGATGGCCGTGGTGGGCGTCGCCTTCGGCGTCCTTGGCATCCAGGCAGCCACCGGCTTCTTCGACCTCTCCACAACGACATCGACGCTTGCGCTCATGCTGGGCCTGGCAGTCGGCATCGACTACGCGCTCTTCATCATCAGCCGGTACCGCCATGAACTTCTCGCGCACCAGAATGCAGAGGACGCCATCGGGATGGCTGTTGGCACTGCGGGGTCTGCGGTCGTCTTCGCTGGCCTCACCGTCGCGATTGCGCTGGCCGGCCTCGTCGTCGTCGGTATCCCGTTCGTCGCCGCCATGGGGATCGCTGCTGCCGCAACCGTTCTTCTTGCCGTGGCCGTCGCGGTAACTCTGCTTCCCGCCTGCCTCGGGTTCGCCGGGACTCGCGTTCTTGGGAGGAAGGGCCTCCGCGCGACAGACCCCGAGGCACACTCAACGGGCCATTCACTGGGCGAACGCTGGGCGAGCTTCGCGATTCGGCGCCGCGGATACGTCATCGCCGCGTCGATCGCGCTCCTGGCCACGCTCGCGCTCCCAGTGCTGGACCTTCAACTCGGCCTCCCGAACGATGGGACCGCAGCCGAAAGCAGCCAGCCACGCCAGGCCTACGACCGGGTATCGTCCGCCTTCGGCGCCGGGGCCAACGGTCCACTGCTCGTGGCCATCGACCTGCAGGGCGTGACGAACATGCCGGCCGCCGTAGACCGGATAGCAAGCGACCTCGAAGCGGTGCCGGGCATCGCTGCCATTGGCAAGCCCTTCATCGATTCCGCCGCCGGGCTCAGCACCATCACCGTTACTCCTGAAACAGGTCCTTCGGACCGGGCCACGGAGAGCCTGGTCCATGCGATCCGGGACCACGCCGATGAGTGGCAGGCGGCCACGGGCGCGCGCGCCTCAGTGACCGGCGAGACAGCCGTCGCGATCGATGTCTCGGAGAAACTCGGCGGGGCGTTGATTCCCTATATGGTTGTCATCGTTGGACTCGCGTTCATCCTGCTCACTGTTGTCTTCCGCAGCCTGCTCATCCCAATCAAGGCCACCCTGGGGTTCGTGCTCTCGCTCCTTGCGGCGTTCGGTGGAGTCGTTGCCGTGTTCCAGTGGGGCTGGCTGGCAGGCGCCATCGGCCTCGAAACCAGCGGCCCGATCCTCAGCTTCCTTCCCATCATCCTGATCGGCATCCTCTTCGGCCTGGCCATGGACTACGAGGTTTTCCTCGTGAGCCGGATGCGCGAGGCCTTCGCCAGCGGAAAGCACCCCGATGACGCGATCCGCGAGGGGTTCCAGCACGGTGCGAAAGTGGTCACCGCCGCAGCCATCATCATGATGGCCGTCTTCTCCGGCTTCGTCCTCTCTGATGACGCGATCATCAAGTCGATTGGCTTCGCCCTCACGCTCGGCGTGTTCCTCGACGCCTTCGTGGTTCGCATGACACTTGTTCCGGCCGTCCTGTCCATGCTCGGCGCGCACGCCTGGAAGCTTCCGAAGGCCATCGACCGGGTTCTCCCAAACGTCGACGTGGAGGGCAGCAGCCTTGCCCGGCCCCGCACACGCGGCGCCGGCGAACAAACCGTGGTCTCTGCCGCGGGCGCCACGGTGCGCTTCGAGGCATAACCCGCAGCAACGTCCCCGGGCAGGCGGGTACACCACCTACGAAAAGGGCCAACGGCGGCGCCGTTGGCCCTTTTCGCATGGCGCCCATCGGCGCTACCCGCTACCATTCGCAGGCTATACATCGCGGCGCTGCTATCGTGCGCGCCGATACCTCCCGGAGACTCCCAATGGCATTCACGGTCAACTCGTCCAAGTTCAAGTTCGC